>NZ_JAAGLR010001145.1 GCF_010548245.1 Streptomyces sp. SID11385 | reverse complement strand
CCGCGCGAAGCCGCGGCCGCGCGGGGCTACCCGAGCGGCACCGCCGACAGTTCCCCGCGGGCGCGCGCCGCCGCGCCCACGGGGACGGCGTCGGAGGCGAGCGCCGCGCGCACGAGGCGCACCGGGTGCCCGCTCACGGGCGGTTCGGCCGCGAGGGCGGACTGGATGACCGGTTCCAGGAGCGGCCAGGCCCCGCTGACGCCGCCGCCCACGACGACGGTCGTGAGGTCGACGACGCCCGCCGTGATCACGACGGCGCGCGCGATGCCCCGCCCCGCGGCCTGGTAGACGGCGCGCGCGTCCTCGTCCCCGTACGTGGCGGCCTCGTACACCTCGCGGGCGGTGAGGCGGCGGCCGGTGCGGTCGGTGTACCGGGCGCCGATGGACCGGCCCGAGGCAAGCGTCTCCAGGTGGCCGCGCCCGCCGCACGTGCAGGGCAGGTCGCCGAAACCGGGGATGTGCCCGATCTCGCCCGCCGCGCCGTGCGGTCCGGGGAAGAGGGCGCCGCCGGTCCACAGGGCGCCGCCGACGCCGGTGCCGAGGGTCATCCCGAGCACGTCGCTCTCGCCGCGCACGGCCCCGGCCGAAGCCTCCCCGGTGAGGAAGGCGTTGACGTCGTTGTCGAGGAAGGCCGGGACGCCGAGAGCCGTCTCGACCGCCTCCGTGACGGCGAAACCGGCCCAGCCGCGGAAGGAATCGCTCGCCACGAGGATGCGTCCGCTCTCGGGGTCGACGACGCCGGCCGCGCCGACCCCGGCGCCGACGAGCCGGCCCGGGGTGCGGGCCAGGAGCGGGGCGAGGGCGCCGAACGCGGCGCCCATCATGGCGTGGCCGCCTTCGCGCGCGGGCGTCGCGGCCTCGGCCCTGGCGAGGACGGTCAGGTCGTCGGCGCACACGACCACCTGGGTCGTGGTGCCGCCGATGTCGATGCCCGCGAACAACGGCCGCGCGGGATCGGGGGCCGTGCGGGCCCCGGTGGGGGGAACGGGGTGGGTCACGCCTGTGCCTCCGAGCGGCCCGCGGCGAGCGTGGCCAGGCGGTCGGCCCGGCGGGCGCGCTGCACCGCGGGGTCGGGCACGGGCACGGCTGCCAGCAGACGGCGGGTGTAGTCGGTCTCCGGGTGCAGCAGGGTCGTGCCCGTACTGCCCTGCTCCTCGACGCGTCCGGCGCGCATCACGACGACGCGCTGCGCGAAGTGCTGCACGACGGCGAGGTCGTGGGAGACGAAGAGGCAGGCGAAGCCCAGCTCCTCCTGGAGTTCCGTGATGACTTCGAGTACCGCTTCCTGCACGCTCACGTCGAGCGCGCTGGTCGGTTCGTCGGCGACGAGGAGGCGCGGCTCCAGGACGAGGGCGCGGGCCAGGCTGACGCGCTGGCGCTGGCCGCCGGAGAGTTCGCGCGGGGCGCGCCGGGCGACCTCGCGCGGCAGCCGGACCCGTTCGAGTACGGCGGCGACCTTGGCCTGGCGGTCCTTGGCGGACAGCTGGCGGCTGTGCACCCTGAGCGGTTCGGCGACGCACTCGCCGACGGTCATGCGGGCGTCGAGCGAGGCCACCGGGTCCTGGAGGACGACGCCGATGCCGGAGCGCAGGGCGCGGCGGGCGCGGCCCCTGGTGCGGGCGAGGTCGGAGCCGAAGAGGGTGACGGTGCCCGAGGTGGGCGGGATGAGGCCCAGCGCGACGCGCGCGGCGGTGGACTTCCCCGACCCCGATTCGCCGACGAGGCCGAGGGTCTCACCGGGGCCGACGTGGAGCGAGACGCCGTCGAGGGCGCGTACGGCGGCCTTGCCGCGGCCGAAGACGACGCTGATGTCCGTGAGTTCGGCGACGGGGGCGGGTGCCCCGGGGGTGTGCGCGGAGTCGGCGGGCTCGTCCCGTACGGCCTCCGGCTTCCGCCCGGCCGCCGCGGTCTCCGCCTCTGCGACGGCCTCGGCCCTCGCTTCGGCGACGGAGAGGCGGGGCACCGCGGCGAGGAGCCGCCGGGTGTAGTCGTGGCCGGGGCGCAGCAGGACGTCCTCGACCGGGCCCGTCTCGACGATCTCGCCCTGGTACATGACGGCGACGCGGTCGGCGAAGTCGGCGACGACGCCCATGTTGTGGGTCACGAGCAGGACGCCGGTGCCGGTGTCGACGGCGAGGCGGCGCAGCAGGTCGAGGATCTCGGCCTGCACGGTGACGTCGAGCGCGGTCGTCGGCTCGTCGGCGATGAGCAGGCCCGGTTCGTTGGCGATGGCCATGGCGATGACGACGCGCTGGCGCTGCCCCCCGGAGAGCTGGAAGGGGTAGGCGCGGGCGCGGTTCTCCGGGTCGGGGATGCCGACGCGGCGCAGGAGTTCGACGGCCTCGGCGGCCGCCTCCTTCGCGGGGACGTCGCGGTGGTTGCGGATCACCTCGCTGATCTGGCGGCCGATCCGGGTGAGCGGGTCGAGCGCGGTGGCGGGTTCCTGGAACACCATGGACACGCTCTTGCCGCGCAGCGCGGCGAGCGCGGAGTCCGGGGTGCCGACGACCTGGGTGCCCGCGACGACGGCGCTGCCCGTGGCGCGGGCGTTGGTGTCGAGCAGGCCCATCGCGGCGAGCGCGATGGTCGACTTGCCCGAGCCGGACTCGCCGACGAGGGCAAGGGTCTCGCCGGGGGCGACCTCAAGGGACACGCCCTTGACGGCGGGCACCTCGCCGGTCTCGGTGGTGAAGACGACGCCGAGGTCGTCGAGTGCGAGTACGGGTCCCGCCGCCGGGCGTCCGGGAGCCTTGGTGGTGGCGCTCATCCGCGTCCCCTCACATCGAAAGCGTCGCGGAGCCCGTCCCCGATCGCGTTGAACGCCCACACCACCACGATGATGGCCAGGCCGGGCGGCAGGATCAGCCACCAGTAGCCGGAGTAAGCGGCGGTGAGCCCGGCCGAGAGCATCCCGCCCCAGTCGGTCTGCGGCGGCTGGACGCCGAGTCCCAGGTAGGAGACGTAGGCGACCAGGAGGATCGCGTCGGCGATCTGGAAGGTCGCGGCGACGATGACGGTCGAGACCGAGTTGGGCAGGATGTGCCGCAGGATCGCGCGGCCGTGCGTGCCGCCGATGGCGCGCAGGGTCAGGACGTAGTCCCTGTTCTTCAGGGTCAGCGTCTCGGCCCGGACGAGGCGGGAGGGCACGAGCCAGGAGACGAGCCCGAGGATGAGGACGAGGCCGCTGAGTCCGGGCGTGGTGATGGCGGAGACCACGAGGAGGATGAACAGCGCGGGGATGGCGATCCCGGCGTCCACGACGCGCATCATGAACGCGTCGATCCAGCCGCCCGCGTACCCGGCCGTCGCGCCCCACAGGGTGCCGATGACGGTGGCGAGGACACCGGCGGCGAGGCCGACGATGAGGGAGACCTTGCCGCCGTACATGAGCCGGCCGAGTTCGTCGTGGCCGACGGCGTCGGTGCCGAGCCAGTGGGCGCCGCTCGGGGCCTGGTTGACCTGGTCGAGCATCGTGTGGGTCTGGTCGGTGGAGTACACGAGCGGGCCGATGAAGCAGAACAGGAAGAAGAGGACGACGAAGGCGAGGCCGACGACGGCCAGGCGGTTGCGCAGGAAGCGGCGCACGGCGAGTCGGGCGCCGGACGCCTCGCTCGGCGCGGTGGCGGTGCCGGGGACCTTGCCCGGCTGGATGACGGCGCTCATGCCCGTCCTGCCTTCACTCGGGGGTCGATGACCCGCTGGACGATGTCGGCGAGCAGGGTGCCGACGACGGTCGCGACCGCGATCACGAGGACGCAGCCGAGCAGGACCGGGTAGTCGGACGCCTGGGCAGCGGTCCAGAACAGCAGGCCCATGCCGGGGTAGTTGAAGAGCTGTTCGACGACGAGGGCACCGCCGAAGAGGACGGGCACGTAGTAGCCAAGCATCGCGACGACGGGCGTCAGCGAGTTGCGGAAGACGTGGCGCCACAGGATCGCGCGGGAGCGGGAGCCGCCCGCCCTGGCGGTGCGCACGTAGTCCTCGGAAAGGTTCTCCAGGGTCGCCGCGCGCATGTAGCGGCTGAAGACGGCGATCATCGACGCGGCGCCCGCGACGACGGGCAGGACGAGGGCCTGCGGGTCGGAGAAGACCTGGCTCAGCGTCTCGCCCTGCGGGGCCTGCGAGGGGAACCAGCCGAGGCCCTGGCTGAAGACCAGCACCAGGATCAGCCCGAGGAAGTAGACGGGCGTCGAGTAGGCGATGAAGCTCACCGTGGTGATGACGTAGTCGACGGGCTTGTTGCGGCGCACCGCCTGCCACATGCCGAGCGGGACGGCGAGGACGAGGCCGAGGAGCGCGGAGAGCACGGTGAGGACGAGGGTCTTCGGCAGGCGCTCGGTGATGAGCTGCGAGACCGGCTCGTTGAGGGTGTAGGAGGTGCCGAGGTCCCCGTGGAGGAGCTGGCCGAGGTAGTAGAAGTACTGGACGGGCAGCGGCTTGTCGAGGCCCTGCTCGTGGTTGAAGTGCGCGATCTGCTGCGCGGTGGCCTGCGGCCCGAGGATGCCGCGCGCGGGTCCGCCGGGCAGGGCGTGCAGCAGGCCGAACACGACGATCGTCACGATGACGATCACCGCGAGGGCCTGGAGGACGCGTCTGATCAGGTACGAGGAAGTGCTCATGTGTTCTTCCGGTCGCCTTCGTCTCTGGGGGGCGCGCTGGCGTCACCGGGGGCAGGGGCGGCGTCGCCGCCGCGTGGGAGCCGACGGGGAGGGGTGTGCGGGCGCGAGGGTGCGTACGGGCCCGGGGCGGCCTGGCGCCCGGGCGGGCCCGCACGCACCGACCGGTCCTACTTGGTCCACTTCCACATGGCCGGGTGGAAGTTGGCGAGGGAGTCCTGCGCGAAGCCGCCCAGGCCCGACTTGACCACGGAGATCTGGTAGTCGGGCTCGGGGAGCCAGACCACCGGGAGGTCCTTGGCGAGCGCGGCGCTGTACTTCTGCACGGCCTCGTCGGAGGAGGAGGTGGTGGTGGCGGAGACGAGCTTGTCGACCTCGGGGTTGGAGTAGCTGCCGAAGTTGGAGCCGCCGCCGGTGGCGAAGAGGGAGTCGCCGCTCGGGTAGGCGGGGAAGTACCAGCTGCCCGCGGTGCCGAAGAAGGAGAGCTGCCACTTGCAGCCGGAGTCACCGGCCTTGCACTGACCGGCCTGCGACAGGACGGAGTTGACGGGCGCGGTCTTGATGCCGAACTTGATGCCGGTCTTCGCGAAGGAGGACTGGAGCGCGCTCATCATGTTGTCGGTGACGGTGGAGCCGGACTGCGACAGGACCTGCATCTCGAACTTGGTGCCCTTGTCGACGCCCTTGCCGCACTGGTCGTCGCCCGTGCCGGGGTCGGTGCAGACGAGGCTGCCGCCCTGCTTCGTCCAGCCGTGGTCGGTGAGGAGCTTCCTGGCCTTGGCGGTGTCGAAGGGGTACGGGTTGTTCTTCTGCTCCGGCGACACGAAGGAGGAGGTCTGGCCCTGCGGGATCGGGCCGTACGTCTCGACGGCGGTGCCGTTGTAGACGACCTTGGAGAGGCTCGCCTGGTCGACCGACATCTGGATCGCCTGGCGGGCGTACAGCTGCTTGAACACCGCGCCCATGGCAGGGTTGTTGAAGTTGTACGGCATGTACGTGATCGCCCAGCCGGTCCACGGCTTCAGCGTGTAGCCCTTGGCCTTGAAGGACGCCTCCTGGCCGAGGTCGGTGGCGTTGATGTAGCCGTAGTCGACGGTGCCGGAGCGGAGCGCGTTCACCTCGGCGTCGGTCGTGGTGAAGGGCAGCAGGTTGACGTTCTTGATGTTCGCCTTGCCGCCGCCGTCGTACTTGGCGTTGGCGGTGAGCTGGACCTTGCCCGCGGTCGTGAACGTCTTGATGGTGTACGGGCCGCTGACGGTCTTCCACAGCGGGTCGCTCGCGTACCCCGAGATCTTCTTGGCCGCGCCGTTGAGGTACGACCACACCTTCTTCGCCCCGGCGGTGCCGCGGTCCTGGTCGGAGACGGTGCCGGCGTCGCTGGTCTTGTCCCACACGTGCTGCGGCATGGGGCGGATCATGCTCAACTCATTGGCGAGCATCCACTGCGGGTTGTACGCCTTGTCGAAGGTGAGGGTGAAGTGCGTGGCGTCGACGGTCTTGAAGGAGGTCCAGTTGTCCGGAGCCTTGCCCGGGCTGTAGCTCGCCCAGTCCTCCTTGTCGGCCTTGACGAGGTTGTACCAGAACTCCACGTCCCGCGAGGTGACGGGCTTTCCGTCGCTCCAGTGCCGGTCGCCGAGGGTGATCGTCACGCTCTTGTTGTCGGCGGCGAACTTCGCGTCGGTGGCGAGCGAGTTGTCCTTGTTCCAGCCGACCTTGCCCGCGGAGCCGTCGTACGCCACGAGCGGTTCCCACAGGGACTGCGATATGGACGAGTTGTTCGTGTTGAGGTGCGAGGCGGTGCCGACCGGGAGGATCCAGTTCGGCGTGAAGTTCGCGGGCAGCGCGTAGTTGATGGTGTCCGAGGACGACGAGCCGGACGAAGAGGTTCCGCCGCCGGAACACCCGGTGAGCAGTGCGCCGGTGGTGACGGCGGCACCCGCGACCAGGGCCCAGCGGCGGCCGGCCGCCATGCGAGCAAGGGACATGACTCTCCTCAGGTGAAAGGACCCGCATTCGTCCCGGCAGTCCGGGCCGGCGCCGCGGGGTCGGCGCTGTACGGCGACAGTCAACGACGGACTCGCCGAACAAACAAACAAGAATTAGTAAAAAGTAAGTTTCTGCGATTTCGAAGAAAGTCCCGAGGGGCCGCCCTCCCCCGCCTTCATGGTGCTTATGTCCTGATTCGATCCCGCTTTGCCTCACTCAACAGCTCGTCAACTTTCTCCACGGAGTTGTCGTCCGCGCTTGGCGCGGGCGTACTGTCTCCGTCACACCCACCATTGCGGAAGTTACTTCGTACATGACTGAAATAAGTGCACGGGACCGCAAGGCCGCCAAGGGCGTGTCCGCGAAGGGCGCGGCGGCCAAGGGCGCGCCCACCCTCGCGGCGCGGGTCCTCGAACTCGTCGCCTCGGGCCAGGCGTCGTCCCGCGCCGAACTCGCCGCGCTCCTCGGCGCGGCTCCCTCCACCATCTCCCTCACCGTGGCCCAGCTCGTCGAACGCGGACTCGTCGCCGAGGAGGGCACCCAGTCCTCCACCGGCGGCCGGCCCCGCAAGGTCCTGCGCGTGGGCGGCAACGACGAGTACGCGATCGCGGCCGATGTCGGCGGCCGGCACGCCCGGATCGGTGTCGTGCTCCCCGGCGGCGGCCTGCGCGAGGTCACCGGGGTGCCGTTCGAGATCGACGACGGGCCCGAGGCCGCGCTGCCGAGGCTCGCCGAACACCTGGAGGCGCTCGCCACCGCACGCGGTCGCGCGCGGCTGCGCGGGGTCGGGCTCTCCCTGCCCGGCCCGGTCGACGCGGCGGCGGGGGCCGTCGTCCTGCCCTCGCGGATGCCGGGCTGGAACCGCTTCCCGGTGGCCGACTGGCTGGAGGAGCGCTTCGGCGTCACCGCCGTCGTCGACAACGACGCCAACTGCATGGCGGTCGGCGAACAAAGTGTCCGGCCCGCCGGGCACCGGCAGTCGATCATGGTGAAGATCGGCTCCGCGATCGGCGCCGGTGTCATCGCGGACGGACGCCTCTACCGGGGCGCGACGGGCGCGGCCGGGGACATCACGCACATCCGTGTCGACGCGGGCGGCGCCGACGTCCCCTGCTCCTGCGGCAACACGGGCTGCCTGGAGACGGTCGCCTCGGGCGCGGCCCTCGTGCGCATCCTGCGGGAGCGCGGTCTCGACGTCACGAGCACCGAGGACGTCGTACGGCTCGCGGGCGACGCCGACCCGGAGGCGACCCGCGCGGTCCGCCGGGCGGGCGACCACCTCGGCCAGGTCCTCGCCGCCAACGTCAACTTCTTCAACCCGGACGCCGTCTACCTCGGCGGCATCCTGTCCACCCTCGAACCCTTCGTCGCCGCCGTGCGCGGTCAGCTCTACGAGAGCTGCCACCCGCTCGTCACCGAACACCTCACCATCGAGCGGGCCTCGCTCGGCGCCGACGCGGGGCTCGTCGGCGCCGGGCTCTTCGCCCTCCAGCGCGCCCTGGCCCGCGCGCTCGGCGAGGCGGGCGGCGGCGTCGTCCCCGTACCCGCTCCGGCCAGGGGCTGACGCCCGCGCACGATCCCGACCAGGAGCGTCGCCCACCGGCCGGAGCACTCGGCCGGCCGGAGGGCGCCCGCCCCGCCCACCCGTCCTCACCCTCCGTACGAGGAGCCACCCCATGTCCCAGAACAGCACCGCCCGTACCGCCCCGCGCCGCCCGGTCATCGCCGTCGCCGGGCTCGGCATCGAGTCCTCCACCTTCTCGCCCGCCCGGACCGAGGCCCCCGCCTTCCACCCCGCGCGCGGCGCCGCGATATTCGACCGGTACCCCTTCCTCGCCCCCGGCGCGCCCCTGCGCGAGGCCGCCGAGTGGCACGGGGCCCTGGTCGGCAAGTCGCTGCCCGGCGGCACCGTCACGGCCGCCGCGTGGCAGGCGCTCACCGACGAACTCATCGAGCGCCTCGCCGCGCTGCCCGCGCTCGACGGCCTCTGGTACGACATCCACGGCGCGATGACCGTCGAGGGTGTCGACGACGCCGAGGCGGTCCTCCTGGAGCGCATCCGCGCGACCGTGGGCCCCGACGTCGTCGTCTCGACCTCGATGGACCTGCACGGCAACGTCTCCCGCGCGCTCGTCCACCGCAGCGACCTGATCACGTGCTACCGGATGGCCCCGCACGAGGACCACATGGAGACCAAGGAGCGCGCGGTGCGCAACCTGGTCGGCCTGCTGGCCTCCGGCGCGCCGCGTCCCGTCAAGGCGTGGGTCCCCGTCCCCGTGCTCCTCGCGGGCGAGCAGACCTCGACCCGTATCGAGCCCGCGAAGAGCGTGTACGCGGCGGTCGAGGAGGTCGAGGCCGTCGAGGGCGTGACCGACGCGGCGATCTGGGTCGGCTACGCCTGGGCCGACGAGCCCCGCAACCGCGCCGTCGTGGTCGTCACGGGCGAGGACACCGACGCGGTCGCGCGCGGCGCCGAGCGGCTGGCCCGGGGGTTCTGGGAGGCACGCGCCGACTTCGACTTCGTCGCGCCGACCGGTACGTACGACGCGCTCCTCGACGAGGCGCTCGCCTCCGACCGCAAGCCGTACTTCATCAGCGACACCGGGGACAACCCCACCGCGGGCGGCGCGGGCGACGTCACCTGGGGCCTCACCCGGCTCCTGGAGCGGCCCGAGTTCCAGAAGGAGGACGGGCCGACGGTGATCTACGCCTCCGTCCCCGGTCCCGCCGCGATCGAGACCGCCGTCGCCGCCGGGGTCGGCGCGACCGTCACCGTCACGGCGGGCGCCGCCGTCGACGACCGGCACGCGGGCCCCGTCACGCTCACCGGCGTCGTCCACGCCATCCGGCACGGCGACCGCGACGCCGAGACCGAGGTCGTCGTCCGCGTGGGCAGCGTGTACGCGATCCTCACGAAGCTCCGCAAGCCGTACCACCACGAGCACGACTTCACGGACCTGTCGCTGGACCCCCGCTCCGCCGACATCGTGATCGTCAAGATCGGGTACCTGGAGCCGGAACTGTTCGACATGTCGAACGGCTGGAAGATGGCGCTCACGCCCGGCGGCGTCGACCAGGACCTCGTCCGGCTCGGCCACCACCGCATCAGCCGCCCGATGTTCCCCTTCGACCGCGACATGGCCGACCCGGACCTGACGGCCCGCATCATCCCCGCCTCCGACCAGCCCCTCACCGGGAACGAGGAGTGACCGGCGCCGGAGGGCCCCGGCCCGCGCTGGAGATCGCCGTCACCTCGGCGGCGGGCGCCCGTACCGCCCGCGAGCACGGAGCGGACCGCGTCGAACTCTGCACCGGCCTCGAACTCGGCGGCCTGACCCCCTCGGCCGCGCTGGTCGAGTCGGTCGCCGCGGTGGGGTTGCCGGTGCAGGTCCTGGTGCGCTGCCGTCCCGGGGACTTCGTCCACGACGCGGAGGAGCTGGCCCTCATGGCCGCCGAGGTGCGGTCCGTGATCGCCTCGGGGGCGCGGGGCGTGGTGATCGGCGCGCTCACGGTGGAGGGCGGGCTCGACGTGGACGCCGTCGCCCGGCTGCGCGACGCGGCCCACGAGGCCGGTCCCTCGGTCGAGGTGACGTTGCACCGCGCGATCGACGTGTCGGCGGACCCGGTCGCCGCGGCCGCTCTGCTCCCCGCGCTCGGCCTCACCCGGGTCCTCACCTCGGGCGGCGCCCCGGCCGCGGGGCAGGGTCTCGACCGGCTCGCTGCGATGGCCGCGGCGGCGCCGGGCGTGCAGGTGATGGCGGGCGGCGGGG
>NZ_JAAGLR010001123.1 GCF_010548245.1 Streptomyces sp. SID11385 | reverse complement strand
CGCCGAGCGCGTCCGGGAGCCCCTCCCGTACGGCGGCCTCCCGCGCGGTACGGGCCGGGCGGTACGGAGCGAGCGCGGCCCGCGCCTCGGCCGGGATGCGGGACCCGACGGAGCCGAGACGAGCCGCGACGTCGCGGTGCGGGCCCCCGCTCGTGAGCTGGCGATGCGACGCGGGGGCGGCCTCACCGGCCGCCACGGCCCGCCGCGTACGGGCCAGTTCGGCCTGCCACGCGGCCGTGTCGTCGGGGTCGGCGGCCGGGGTCGGGTCGGTGTGCCGGTTGAGGCGGTCGCGACGGTGCGCGCGCCAGGCGCGGGCGATGTCCACGGGCAGCGGCGGGTACGGCGAGGCGAGCACCTGCGCGCGCACCGTCTCGCGGACGTCCCAGCCCTGGCCGGTGGTGAAGGGTATGTCGTGCAGCAGCTCATGCCACTGGGCGAGCTGGTCGCGGGTCTCACCCGGGTCCGTGCGGATGGTGCGGGGGTCGAGGCGGCCGAGGTAGGCGAGGACTGCGGCGATCTCGTTGCGTTCCATGGTGGCGTTCACTCCGTTCCTGTCGGTTCGGCGAGGGCGTCGAGGAGGGCTTGCAGGTGGGCATCGGCTCGGGTCATGCCGGTGGCGGGCCGTGCGCCACCGAGGGCCGGGGTGGGCTGCGGCGGGGCGGGGGTGTGTTCTCGGGCGATCCACGCGCGCCAGTCGGCAGCCCAGGCGGCGGCCGGGCGGGGCGTGCTGGTCGACCGGTAGGCGCGCCATTTGTCGTCGGCGGCGCGCAGCCCCGCCTCACCGAGGCGGGCGAGGTGCCCGGCCCGGCGGGACCACTCCCGGGAGGCGGCGTCGGTCTCCCACTGGGCAGCCGGGATCGGGGCGGGACTGCTGCTGTACCTACCGTTCACCTTCGGTTCACTACGGTTCTGGGGGTCGGAAACCGCACCCCCAGCGGGCCGGAATCCGGTCCCTGCGGGGGCCGTTATCCGTGCCCCCGGGTCGCGATCCGATCCCTCGACCGGTTCGTGTTCCGGGCCGGTGGAGGGCGGGGCCGATTCCCTGGACCCCGACGGCTGGTCGGGTCCGGTCGCGGCCAGCGGCAGGCGGTAGTACGTCTCGCCGCGCGGCCCCTTGCGCCCCGCGATCTGCTCCAACTCACCGGCGGCGATGAGCTTCGCGAGGGCTTCGCGCACGGCCGTACGGGAGGCGTTGGCGCGCTTCATGAGGCTCGGCACGGACGCGTACGCGACGCACCGGCCGTCGCAGCAGCGGTCGGCGATCAGGGCGAGGACCAGGCGGGCGGTCCCCTTGCTGGTGCTGTGCTCCCACACCCACTCGCGGGCGTCGTGGCTCATCGGGGCGGCTCCTTCGGCAGGGCAGGCAGGCGCGGCGGCCCGCGTACGGGCTCGCGCGAAGATCAGAGGGTGGGGGCGGCATCGCCCAAGGGGTGGGCGGCGGCTACGTATCCGCAGACCAGAGGGCTGTCAGCACCCGGCGTCCCGGGCCCCACACCAACACAGCCACACACGCGCGCGAAGATCCACTACTACGCCGAGAAACCCCACAGCTCACGGCGAACAGGTCTCGGCACCATGGCTGACGTGCCGTAACGCAGCTCGCCGAAGTGCTCTGGCCCGTCCGTGCGTCGGAGGCTGGCTTGCACACAGGAGGCCGCGCACCGAGGCGCGGACGGTCCGAGGCCGCATCAGGCAGCACGGACGTAGTCGGCGGTGGAGAGAAGGGCAGCTAGGCGCGCCGCGCTGCGCGGGCTCATCGTCGTCGTGAACCCGGCGCAGACGCGTTGGAGTGCCGCGTCCCGATCGGACCGCATTGAGGAGCTATCAGAAGACGCCGCAGAGGGGGCGGACGGCCAATTCCCGGCAGGAGGGCGGGAGTGGCAAGGGGGCATGGAGTTCCTCCGAACGCGTTGAGTCGCCATCCGCTGGTGCGCGTACGCAGGCCAACGGGCGGGCTGGGCGACTAATGGTCCGGAGAAACGCCGGTTTGGCTAAGCGGCGATTGTGGTCTATATTCCGCCGCCGCATGCGGCGTTGCAGAGACAGGTGATGCGGGGACATTCCCCTCACGCGCCATCTTCACCGACCTGGCGCGCACTACCGGACCATCGTTTTTTGCGAAACCGGAGTCGGCTGGGAAAGCCTCCCGTCCCTCACAGCGTGTTCTGTTCGATGTCGATGCGGTCCCAGTCGAAGACCCCGCTCGGCTTGCTCGACGCGTCGATGACCACGCCGGAAAAGAGGAAACGGAGCACAGCGTTGCGTCGCTCGTCCGTCATCCCCTCGGCTTCCCAGGCTGCCTTCGCGCCGGGCCCCGTCATCCCCTCCAGCAACTTCACCGGACGGACCACCAGCCTCCGCTGGGCCTTGGCGATCCGGTCGGTGATCTCCTTGCGCATCACCCGGTACTCGGCGGTGCTCACCTCCTTCGCGGCCCACATGTGGTTGAGCTCCGCGAGCTGGCGCTGGTCCGCTTCGACAGCCTCCGTACTGGCGTTGGTCGGTGTGGTGGCGGAGGCAAGCTGACCGGAGACGGTGAGCCGGGAGAGCAGGTCGATCGCGGCCTCCGTGACGAACTCCTCCAGCTTCACGGCGGCGATGCGGCGGACGCACTTCTTGTCGTCGTTGCGGCTCTTGCGAGTGCACTGGTAGGAGGGAACAGCTCCGACCTTGGTGCCTGACATGAGCGTGCCGCAGCGCTTGCACATCACCAATCCGCGCAGCAGGTAGAAGCGCCGCAGCTCCAGGTTGGTCTGGTGGATCGCCGACCGGTATTCGCGACGGGCGCGGGCCTCGGCCCAGGTGCCGGCGTCGATGATGGCGGGCCACTTCCCGGGACCGGCCTCCTCGCCCTGGTGCATGCGGATGGCCGCGACGTGGCGGGAGTCGAGCAGGGCCCGGACGGTGCCCTGGGTCCACTCCTTGCCGTACACCGTCTTGATTCCGCGCTTGTGGAGGACGAGGGCGATGGCGACAGGGCTCTGGCCCCTGAGGTAGCGGTCGAAGACCTCGCGGACGATCTCGGCCTCGTCGTCCTTGATGGTCATGCCGTCGGCCTCGTAGCCGTACCGCCGCTTTCCCGAGTGGGGCATTCCCGCCTCCGCCCGTTCGGCCAGCGCCGACTTGAGGCGGCGGGAGGTGTCGTCGGAGGAGCGGCAGGCGTGGGCGATCTCGATGCGGAGGATGAAGCGGTCGTCCGGGTCGGACAGGTTCCGGCGGTTGGCCTCGCCGTGGAGCACGATCTCGTGGTCGTCGGAAACCTGGAGCAGTTCTTCCAGGTCGCGCGGCTGCCGCATGAGCCGGTCGGGGTGGTACGCGATGATGTGCCGGAACTCGCGGTGCCGGGCGCGTTCGAGGAGCTGGTCCCAGCCGGGTCGCTTGCGATTGCGGCGCCAGGCGGAGCGGCTGTTGTCGACGAAGACGTGGGACGGATCGATGGCGAGTCCGCGCCGCTCGGCGATCTCCCGGCAGATGCGTTCCTGCCGGTCGACGCCGGTCTGGTCGTCATCGTCGGCCTGGGATATTCGGCAGTACAGGGCGGCCGGTTCACCTGGGGTGATGGTCGGTTCTCGGTGCTTGGGGCGGGTCATGGGACCGATGGTATGAACACGGATTGGGCTCTCCCAACTTCCGGCACCCCGTCACGCTCGCGAAGGAGCTGATCTCGCTCGACGATGTCTCCGGCGGGCGGGTCACGCTCGGGATCGGGGCCGGGGGTGACGGCTTCGACGCGACGGTGCTCGGGCAGGAGAAGTGGACGCCGAGGGAGCGTGCCGATCGGCTCGCCGAGTTCGTGCCGCTGCTCGACCGGCTGCTCACCGAGGACGCGGTGACGCAGGAGGGCACCTTCTACTCGGCCGTCGAGGCGCGGAACATTCCCGGCTGCGTGCAGCGGCCCCGGCTGCCCTTCGCCGTCGCCGCGACGGGACCGCGCGGGCTCCGGCTCGCGGCGCGGTACGGGCAGGCGTGGGTGACGACGGGCGACCCCAAGCTGTACGAGGCGGGCACGCCCGCCGAGTCGGACGCGGCGCTGCGCGGCCAGATCGCGAAGCTCGGCACGGCGTGCGAGGCCATCGGGCGGAACGTCGCCGAGCTGGACAAGATCCTCCTCACCGCCTTCACGCCGGACCGCTCCACGATGCTCACCTCGCTCGACGCCTTCGTCGACTTCGCCGGCCGCCAGCGCGAGGCCGGATTCACCGAGCTGGTGCTCCACTGGCCGATCGCCGACTCCGACTTCGCCGCTGACCAGTCGGTCTTCGAACGCATCGCGACGGAGGGGCTGGCCCAGCTGGGGTGAGCGGCCGGGTCCTTGCGGGCGCCGTAGCCCGGCGGCGAAGGCTGCGGGGGGCTCCGCGCGGCCGTCGTGCTCTGCGGGACGTGCACGGCCGGCACCCTCGGACGGTACGCAAGCGCTCCAGGCATCCGCGCCCCACTGCCCCTCCCCTTTTCGGCCGATCTTTCGTGGCCTGAAGGCAGTTCGAGGAGCGCCGCCTGCCGCGATGCCGGGAGCCGTGGGGCGTGGAGAGGCAACGGCCTGGCAGTGGCGGCTTGACCGGCGGTGGGTGTGCTGGTCGGGAGCGGCCGTGCGGGGCGGGGGCCGAGCGCGGTGGGGCTCGTGACTGCCGGTCCGGGGGGCGGCCGGAAGGCGCGCGGGCGGGTACGGGGGAGCGGGGTGGCGGGTGGAGGGGCGCGTACGGGCCGTACGCCCCCTGCCTCCTCGGCACCCGCTGACCGGAAAGCGGCGTCTGTCCAGGACAGAGGGTTTGGCCGGGGGCCGCCCGGGGGCGCGGGGCTGGTTGCGCTCTTAGGGGGCGCGAATGGCTCATCTGTGCGGGAAGTCGCACGCCCGTGCTGGCATATGCGCCACAATGCCGAAGTGACCTCAGCGACCTCTCCGACCGCAGGGCCTGCGGCCGTCCAGCCCGGTACGAACCGTCCGTCCCGGTCTTCGCAGTCCGGTGCCCGCGCGAAGGGTGAGCCCTCGGCGTCAGCCATGCGTGCGATCACCGGCCCGGAGTCGGCCCACGAGCCGCCCGCCGGGGGCGAAGGGCCTCCGAGCTGCGCGAACGGGCAGGCCGGCGCCGCTGAGGAGTCGGCTGTCGAGAGGGCCGCCGTCACTGCCCGGTTGCGGCTCGCCGGCGGCTCCCCTCATCCCGCGCCGCCCTCGGTCTCCGCCCGCGCCTGGCCGGAGATCCCGCCGGGACGCAGGCCCCGCCTGATCGCGACGGACCTCGACGGGACCCTGCTGCGCGAGGACAAGACGGTCTCCCCGCGCACGCTCGCCGCCCTCGCCGCGGCGGAACGCGCGGGCGTCACCGTCTTCTTCGTCACCGGACGGCCTGCCCGCTGGATGGACGTGGTCGCCGGGCACGTGGACGGCCACGGCCTCGCCATCTGCGGCAACGGCGCGGCGGTCGTCGATCTGCGCACCCCCGACAGGGAGCGCGGCGTGCCCTACCGCTTTGTACGGGTCCGCCCCCTCCCCTCCGCCACGGTGCTCGACGTGGCCGAGCGCCTGCGACGTGCGGCGCCGGGGACGCAGTACGCGATCGAGCGCACGGGCGGCATCCACCACGAGCCGGGCTACCCGCCCCTCCACCTCGACCCCGCCTCGGGCATCGCCCCGATCACGAAGCTCCTCGGGCTCGACTCGGGGCCCTTGCCCGAGCCGGAGGAGTCCGAGCCCGTGCTCAAGCTCCTCGCGCACCACCCCGAACTCGCCCCCGACGCCTTCCTCCGGCTCGCCAGGGACACGGTCGGCGACCTCGTCGCCGTCACCCGCTCCAGCCCGACGGCTCTCCTGGAGATCAGTGCGCGTGAGGTGTCCAAGGCGAGCACGCTCGCGCAGTGCTGCGCGGAACGCGGCATCGCTCCCGAGGACGTCATCGCCTTCGGGGACATGCCCAACGACATCGAGATGCTGACGTGGGCCGGGCGTTCCTGGGCGATGGGCAACGCCCACCCCGAGGTCCGTCTCGCCGCCTCCGCCGTCACGCATCCCAACACGGAGGACGGCGTCGCCGCGGTCATCGAGCGGCTGCTGGCCTGAGCCGCCCGTCGCGTCGCCGAGCGGCCCGTACGTCGTCTGAGCGGCCAGGACCGTGGTCGGCGGGCGCCGCCCCGCCGACGGGCGCCCCCGCACCCCGGCCCTACCCCACCGGCACCCCGTGCTCCCGCAGCCACGGCAGCGGCGAGACGGCCGAGCCGTAATCCGGGGTCAGGCGGACCTCGAAGTGCACGTGGGGGCCCGTCGAGTTCCCCGTCGTGCCGGACTGGGCGATCCACTGCCCCGTCCGCACGGTCTCGCCCTGGTCCACAGCGACCGAGGAAAGGTGCGCGTACTGCGTGTAGTAGCCGCCGGGGTGCTGAAGCACCACCTCGATCCCGAACGGCCCGCCGCAAGAGACCCGCACGACCCGGCCTCCGCCCACGGCCCGGACCGGCGTTCCGATGCCCACGGCGAAGTCCTGCCCCGTATGACCGCGCGACCAGTGGCTTCCCGAGCCGCCGAAGCCCGCTGACAGAACGAAGTGCTGCACCGGCGTCACCCACGGCCCCTTGGGGTAGTCGGAGGCCGCCTGCGCCATCCGGGTCGCGCCCCGGCAGCGCCCCGCGAGCACCGCGCTCTCGCCCTGCGCCTGGAGCCGCGCCTGCGCGCTCTTGAGCTTCGTGTCGAGCTGCTGCTTCAGCGAGGCCAGGTGCGCCGTGCGCGCCTCCACTGCCTTACGGCTCGCGCGCACCTTCCGCTCCGCCTTCGTGAGGGCGCTCTCGGCGCGGGCCGAACGCTGCACGAGGTGGGTCACCGCGCGATCGGCGTTGCTCGCGAGTCCCACGTTCTCCATCAGCGTCTCGGGGTCGTCCGAGAAGAGCAGGTTGGCGGTGAGCGAGAGACCGTCGTCATGGCCCCGGTACTGCGCTCGCGCGAGACGCCCGACGTCCTTGCGGAACAGCCGCAGACGTCCGCGTTCCTTCGCGAGCCGCGCCTCCAGCATCCGCGATGTCGCTCGCTGGGCCTCGACGGCCTTCCGGCCCTCCTCGTACTTCGCGGTCGTCTCGGCCGCCTCACGGTAGAGAACCGCGACCTCGGCACTCGGCGTCGCGGGCCCGTCGTTCTCGGAGTGGTCCGCCCCCGCCGCAGGACCGGTCAGCCCGAGGGCGCCGAGGAGCAGAAGGCACAGGGCCGAGGCCACGAGAGTGCCGCGCGAGGGTGCGGTGGTTCCAGTGCGGAGTGCCATGCCCCGGATCGTGGGCGCCCCGAGGAGCGTCCGCCTCCGCAGCGCGTACACCCGGGGGACCCACTGAGCCGTACGGAGGACGCAGCGGTCCTGACGATGTTTCACGTGAAACATCCCCAAAGTCCCATGGCGCATGTTTCACGTGAAACATGCGGTGCGCCGACCGATCGACCGTCCGATGTTCCACGTGAAACATCGAACCCAGCCGGACGCACTCGGATGTTTCACGTGAAACATCGCCCATCGCCCGGACGCACCCGATGTTTCACGTGAAACATCGTCATGCCCGCCCATGCGCCGCGCCTTCCCCCTCACGCCCGTCCTCAGCGCGCGGCAGCCACCGCGTCGCGTACCACCACCTCGTCGTCCTCCGCCGGAGCCGACCCCGCCGGCGTCTCGCCCGCCGCACCGCGCAGCGCGTCCGTCGCCTGCTCCTGGCGCCACATGCGGCGGAGCGGGCCCGGGGCGCTGAGCAGCGCGCTCATGTCGCCGCGCTGCACGACGCGGCCCTCGTCGAGGACGACGACCTCGTCCACCGCGCCCGCGAGCCCCGCCAGGCGGTGGGTGATGAGGAGCGTCGTACGGCCCTCGGTCGCGGCGAGCAGGTCGCGGGTGAGCGCGTCCGCCGTCTCCAGGTCGAGGTGTTCGGCCGGCTCGTCGAGCACGAGGACGGGGAAGTCGGCGAGGAGGGCGCGCGCGAGCGCGAGCCGCTGGCGCTGACCGCCCGAGAGCCGCGCCCCGTGCTCGCCGACGAGCGTGCCGAGCCCGTGCGGCAGCGTGTCCACCCAGTCCAGGAGCCGCGCGCGCGACAGCGCCGTCCGCAACTCGGCCTCGGTGGCGTCCTTGCGCGCGAGGAGCAGGTTCTCGCGTACGGAACTGTCGAAGACGTGCGCGTCCTGGGCGCACAGGCCCACGACCTCGCGCACCGCGTCCCCGTGGAGCGCCGTGGCGGGCGTGTCCCCGACGCGGTACGTGCCGCTCTCCGCGTCGAGGAAGCGGAGCAGAACGTGCGCGAGCGTCGTCTTGCCCGCGCCCGAAGCGCCGACGACGGCGATCCGCCGCCCCGCGTCGAGCGTCAGGTCCACGCCGTCGAGCGCGGGCCGCGCCGCGCCCGGGTGGCGCGCCACGAGTCCTTCGAGCCGCAGCGGGAAGGGCGAGGCGGGCGCCTCGGCGGGCCGCTCGGGTTCCCGTACAGGCGCGGGCGCGTCCAGGACCTCGTACACCCGCTCCGCGCTGCGCCGCACGCGCTGCCGCTGCCGTACCGCGAGCGGCAGGCCGAGCACCGCCTCGAAGGCGGCGAGCGGGGTGAGGACGACGACGGCGAGGGCCACCCCGGAGAGGCGCCCGTCCACGACGGCGCTCGCACCGCACGCCGCCGCGCCCGCGACGGTGAGACCGGTGATGAACGCCATGAGCCCGTCGCCGAGCGCGGTGAACGCGGACGCGCGGGCCGCGATCCCGGTCAGCTCGGCGTCCGCTGCCCCCGCGGCCCGCAGGCGGGCGGGCATCGCGCCGGCGACGGTCAGTTCACCTGTCCCTGTGAGGAGTTCGGTGACGCGCGTGGCGAGGACACCGCGCGCGGGGGCGAGGCGCCGCTCGGTGCTGCGGGCGCGCCGTGCGGTGAGCCACGGGACGCCGACCCCGGCGAGCAGCAGCCCGGCGGCGAGCACCGCGCCCGCCTCGGGGAGCAGCCACGCCGTGAAGCCGACCGCGCCCGCGCTCACGAGGAACGCGGCACCCGCGGGCAGCAACCAGCGCAGCCAGTAGTCCTGGAAGGCGTCCACGTCGGCGACGAGCCGCGAGAGCAGGTCGCCGCGCCTGCGGTCGCGCAGCCCGGCGGGGGAGAGGCGGGCGAGCCCGCGGAAGACGGCGACACGCGTGTCCGCGAGCATCCGCAGCACCGCCTCGTGCGAGACGAGGCGCTCGGCGTACCGGAAGACGGACCGCCCGATGCCGAAGGCGCGCGTCGCGGTGACGGCCACCATGAGGTAGAGCACGGGCGGCTCCTGCGAGGCACGCGAGATGAGCCACCCGGACGTCGCCATGAGCCCCACGGCCGAGGCGAGGGCGAGTGCCCCGAGCAGCAGCGCGAGCGCGAGCCGCCGCCGGTGCGCGCTGCCGAGGCCCCGCACCCGGGCGAGGGGAGCGAGCACCGTACGCGCCCCGGACTCCCCCGGTCCGGCAATCTTCCTGGGTTCCGCGGCGACGGGCCCGGCGACCTCGGTGGACGGCGCCACGGGCCCGGCAGCGAGAGGAGCGGCCGCGGCACCGGCGGCAGCGCGGACAGCACCCGCGGCCACCGCGTCCCTGGCGGCCTCGATGCGCACCACCCGGTCCGCGACCGCGAGCAGGGCGGGCCGGTGGACGACCAGGAGGACCGTGCGGCCGGCCGCGAGGCGCCCGACGGCCTCGACGATGCCCGCTTCGGTGGCGCCGTCGAGCGCCGCGGTCGGCTCGTCGAGGAGGAGGACGGGCCGGTCGGCCAGGAAGGCACGGGCGAGCGCGAGGCGCTGCCGCTGCCCCGCCGAGAGTCCCGCGCCGTCCTCGCCGAGCACCGTCCGCACACCGTCCGGCAGTTCCCGTACGAACTCCCACGCCCCCGCGTCGCGCAGTGCGCGGACGACCTCGGCCTCGGTGGCCGCGGGACGGGCCAGGAGGACGTTCTCGGCGAGCGTGCCCGCGAAGAGCGCGGGGCGCTGCGGGACCCAGGCGATCCGCGCGTGCCACCGGGCGGGGTCGATCTCCGCGAGATCCGTACCGCCCACGGTGACACGGCCCGCGGCGGGGCGGGCGAAGCCCAGGACGGCCTGGAGCAGCGTCGACTTGCCCGCGCCGCTCGGCCCCACGAGCGCGACGGTCTCGCCAGGACGGACCCGCAGCGAGACGCGGTCGAGAGCGGGCGCGGTGCGGCCGGGATAGCGGACGGTGAGGTCCTCGATCCGCAGTTCGCCCTCCGGCACCTCCGCCTCGCCCGCCGTGCGCTCCTCGGTCTCCAGGACCTCGAAGACCTCCTCCGCGGCGGCGAGTCCCTCGGCCGCAGCGTGGTACTGCGTGCCGACCTGGCGCAACGGGAGGTACGCCTCGGGCGCCAGGACCAGTACGACGAGTGCCACGTACAGATCCATGTCGCCGTGGACGAGCCGCATGCCGATCGTCACGGCGACGAGCGCGACGGAGAGCGTCGAGAGGAGTTCGAGCGCGAAGGAGGAGAGGAAGGCGATGCGCAGCGTGCGCATCGTGGCGCGGCGGTACTCGCCCGTGATGCGGCGGATCGACTCGGCCTGCGCCTTGGCGCGGCCGAAGACCTTGAGCGTCGGCAGCCCCTCGACGACGTCGAGGAAGTGCCCGGACAGCCGCGAGAGCAGCCGCCACTGGCGGGCCATCCGCTTCTGCGTCGCCCAGCCGATGAGGATCATGAAGACCGGGATGAGCGGGATCGTGATGACGATGATCGCCGCCGAGACCCAGTCCTCCGTGACGATCCGCGCGAGCACGGCGAGGGGGACGACGACCGCGAGACCCAACTGCGGGAGGTAGCGGGAGAAGTAGTCGTCGAGCGCATCGACGCCGCGCGTCGCGAGGTTCACGAGCGAACCGGTGCGGCGCCCTTCGAGCCAGCCGGGGCCCAGGGCCGCCGCCTTCTTCAGGACGCGCTGCCGCAGCTCGGACTTGACCGCCGCGCTCGCGCGGTGGGCCGCCGTCTCGGTGAGCCAGGAGACGAGCCCGCGCCCGCCCGCGACAGCCACGAGCAGCAGCAGCGGTCGCAGCAGCTCGCCCGCGTCCTTGCCGTGCTGGAAGGCGCCCACGACGACCTCGGCGATGAGCATCGCCTGCGCGACCACCAACAGGGCGCCGAGTACACCGAGTCCGACGACGGCCACCAGGAAGAAACGGGTGGCGCGGGCGTACCGCAGGAGTCGGGGATCTACAGGTTTCACGTGAAACATCCTTCCGCGAGCGAGGCGGATGGGGCGGGGGCGGCGACGGGTGACGGCTCGCGGGGGAGCGGCGTCGGCTTCGTAAGGTGCGGGGTCCGCCGGGTCGCCATCCGGCGGACCCCGCACCGTTCAGGGCGCGCCCCGGTCTCCGTGTGGCCGGTGCGCGCCCGGTCTCAGTGCGCCCGGGCGATGTGCTGCGTCCCGATGCGCTTGCGGAAGACCCAGTACGTCCAGCCCTGGTAGAGCATGACGAGCGGGGTCGCGATGGCCGCGCACCACGTCATGATCCTGAGCGTGTACGGGCTGGACGAGGCGTTCGAGACGGTGAGGCTCCAGTCGCCGTTGAGCGACGAGGGCATGACCGCCGGGAACAGGGTCAGGAAGAACATCGCGATCGTGACGGCGATCGTCACGCCTGACAGGGCGAAGGCCCAGCCCTCGCGTCCGCGCAGGGTGGCGAGGAGCGCGAGCACGAGCGCGAGCACCGCGACGACAAGGGCGACGAGGCTCTTCCCGTTGCCGCTGTCCGCCTGGGTCCACAGGAGGAACCCGAGCGCGAGCACGGCGGTGACGAGCCCGAGCCGCAGCGCCAGGGCGCGGGCCCGCAACCGGATGTCACCGGCGGTCTTGAGCCCGGTGAACACCGTGCCGTGGAAGGTGAAGAGGCTCAGGGTGACGAGCCCGCCGAGCAGCGCGTAGGGGTTGAGGAGGTCGCCGAGAGTGCCGACGTACTCCAGATCGCGGTCGATCTTCACCCCGCGCACGATGTTCGCGAAGGCGACGCCCCAGAGGAAGGCGGGCAGCAGGGAGCACCAGAAGATGGCGTGTTCCCAGTTGCGTTGCCAGCGCTCCTCGTCCCGCTTGTGGCGGTACTCGAAGGCGACGCCGCGCACGATGAGGCACAGCAGGATGAGCAGAAGCGGCAGGTAGAAGCCGGAGAAGAGCGTCGCGTACCACTCGGGGAAGGCGGCGAAGGTGGCGCCGCCCGCGGCGAGCAGCCAGACCTCGTTGCCGTCCCAGACCGGGCCGATGGTGTTGATCAGGACGCGCCTCTCGGTGCGGTCCCTGGCCAGCAGCTTCGTCAGGACGCCGACGCCGAAGTCGAAGCCCTCCAGGAAGAAGTAGCCGGTCCACAGGACGGCGATCAGCACGAACCAGAGGTCGTGGAGTTCCATGGTCGTTTCCCTCCTTCGGGCTCAGTAGGAGAAGGCCATCGGCCGGTCGGCGTCGTCATCGTCGTCGTCACGCACGTCCTCGCGGTCGGCGTCGCGCGCCTCTCCGGGCGCGCTCTCGGCGGCGCCGTCGTTCCCTCCCGGACGGGCCGGGCCGGGCCGCCCTCCGATGCGCGTCGGCGGATGCAGGTCGGCCTCGGTGAGTTCGGGCGGTCCCGCCTTCGCGTACTTGACCATCAGCTTGGACTCGATGACGGCGAGCACTCCGTACAGGAGCGTGAACGCGCTCAGCGAGATGATCACCTCGGCCTGCGAGACGCCGGGCGATACCGCGTCGGCCGTCTTGAAGAGCCCGTAGACGGCCCAGGGCTGACGGCCCGTCTCGGTGAAGATCCATCCGGCCGAGTTCGACAGGAGCGGGAAGCACATCGTGGCGAGCGCGGCGAGCCAGAAGATCTTCGTGAAGCGCGGACTGAGCACCTTGTCCCGCCAGAGCACGAGGTGCGGGATCTCGTCCTCGGCGACGCGCAGGTGGTGCGGCAGCATGAACTTCTTCCTGGTCAGCCACAGGCCGGCGAGGCCGAGGGCGAAGGAGGTCATGCCGAAGCCAATCATCAGGCGGAAGCCCCAGAAGGCGACCGGGATGTTCGGCTTGTAGTCGCCGGGGCCGAACTTCTGCTGCTCGGCCTTGTTGGTGTCGTTGATGCCGGGGACGTGCGAGGTGAAGTTGTTGTCGGAGAGGAAGGAGAGGATGCCGGGTATCTCGATGGCGACGCTGTTGTGCCCCTTCTCGACGTTGCCGTAGGCGAAGATCGAGAACGGTGCGGCGTCCTGGCCCTCCCACAGCGCCTCCGCCGCCGCCATCTTCATGGGCTGCTGCTTGAACATGACCTTGCCGAGCGAGTCCCCGCTGATCGCGGTGAGCAGACCGGCGACGACGAGCGTGACGAGACCGAGCCGCAGCGAGGTCTTCATCGTGGCGATGTGCTGCTTGTCGTGCTTCGCCCGCCGCTTGCGGCCCAGATGCCACGCCGCGATGCCCACGATGAAGGCGCCGCCGGTCAGGAAGGAGGCGGCAAGCGTGTGGAACATCTGGGTGAGGGTCATCTCCTGGGTCAGCACGGCCCAGAAGTCGGTGAGTTCGGCCCGCCCGGTGCCCTTGTTCATGCGGTAGCCGACGGGGTGCTGCATCCAGGAGTTCGCCGCGAGGATGAAGTACGCGGAGAGGATCGTGCCGATCGAGACCAGCCAGATCGTCGCGAGGTGCAGCTTCTTCGGCAGCTTGTCCCAGCCGAAGATCCACAGGCCGATGAAGGTCGACTCGAAGAAGAAGGCGATGAGCGCCTCGAAGGCGAGCGGCGCGCCGAAGACGTCGCCGACGAACCGTGAGTAGTCGGACCAGTTCATCCCGAACTGGAACTCCTGCACGATCCCGGTGACGACCCCCATCGCGATGTTGATCAGGAAGAGCTTCCCCCAGAACTTCGTCGCGCTGAGGTACTTCTCCTTGCCGGTACGGACCCAGGCCGTCTCCAGGCCGGCGGTGAGCGCGGCGAGCGAGATGGTCAGGGGTATGAAAAGGAAGTGGTAGACGGTCGTGATGCCGAACTGCCAACGGGCCAGCGTCTCGGGCGCCAGTGCGAGATCCACGAAATCCTCCTCGCTTCGCTGATCTCTGTGCACGCGGTGGACACCGTGGGCACAGCCAGGTCCCGCCCTCACGGCTCCCGATTGATCCGCATTCGCCCAGGGCAAAGCAGCCCCAACCGGGACGCGCTTGTGAAAGCGTTCACATTCACAAGCATTATGTCCCACGGTCGTTTCATACGAACAGGGGGCCCCTTGGGCGAGAACCCCTCACGGGGTGGTTTTGCGAGGTTTGACCGCTCAACTTTGCCCCGCTTTGCGGCTTTTTGATGGGAATGGCGAGCCCATCAGGCGCCGGAAATGGGGGCTTGTGACGTCTGCTACAGCGGTACGGAGCCCTCCGCTCCCGGCCAGGGGCCGAGGGACCCGGACCGCAGGCATGGGGCCCGGGGCCACTGGACCGGGGGTCGGGCCACTGGCCGGGGTGGGGAGAACCGGCTCGCGTAGGTGCCGTGGTGGCCGGCCGTGGTGGCATACGTACGTGACGAGCCGGGCTCAGCAGCGGGGGCCTGTCGCGGGCGGTGGCGGTGTCGCGGCGGTGGCGGTGTCGCGGACGGGGCGTCGCGGGGCGGGACGGCATCGCGGGTCGAGCGGGTGGGGCGGGGATCGCCGAACGCGCCGGCGTCACCGGAGCGCGCAGGCGTCACGGCGCC
>NZ_JAAGLR010001087.1 GCF_010548245.1 Streptomyces sp. SID11385 | reverse complement strand
CACGCGGCCACCCCGACCCCGCCGTGCGCGAAGCCGGGCCTGCGCACGTAGGCGTCGACCCCGCCGACCGGGAGCGCGGGCGCGCCGTCGAAGCGCACGTCGGGCGTGTCGGAGCCCGCCATCCCGAGCGCGGGCCAGGTGCCGGGGGCGGGGGCGTACGTGGCGGGGGCGGGCTCGTGTGTACCGGGCTCGTGGGTGCCCGCGCCGGGCTCGTGCGTGCCCGGGTCCGCCTCGGTACCCCGGTCGAGGCGGACCGCGAAGAGCCGTTGCCCCTCCTCCGTGCGGGCGGTGACGAGGGCGTGGGTGCAGGAGTGCGCCCCGGAGGCGTACTGCTTGAGGCCGGTGAGCGTCCAGGCGTCCGCCGTCGCGTCGTACGTCGCCCGTACGCCCTCGCCGGGCGGTTCGGCGGCCCACACGCCCCAGCGCTGACCCGGCGCGGGCGGCGGCCCGGCCAGTTCGGCGAGGATCGCGAGCGCGTCGGTGTGGCCCTCGACGAGGCGGGCCACGGCGAGATCCTCCTCGGCGACCCCGCGCAGCGCGGCGAAGCGCAGTCCGGTCGCCCCGCTGCCGGGCAGCGGGAAGCGGAGCTTGCCCTCCTCGATCTGTTCCACGGCGGCGGCGAAGCGGGCGGCGACGTCGGCGCGCGCGGAGGCGGCGGCGAAATCGCCCGGCTGGGGGACGCCCGCGTCACCCGGCGGGAGGACACCACTGCCTTCCGGCGGCTCGGGGGCGGGCGGCGAGGGATGCGTCATGGGGAAGTCCTGTTCGGTGGGGGCGGTGCGGGGCCGGGACACCATGGGTGCCCGTGCGGCGGCTTTTCATGCCTGGGGCGACCGGTCCGGACGCCGGCCCCCGCGCGCCTCCCGACCCGCGCATCCCGCAGCTCCGGGCCCGCGCGCCCCTGCCCCGCCGCCCTCGGCCCGCTCACCTCCCGACCTCCCGCGGCACCTCGCTCACCAGTGCCCGCAGCAGTTGCCTGGTCTCGGCGAGCAGCTCACCGGCCGGGACGGCGCCCGTGCCGGAGAGCCCGCGGAAGGAGGCGTCCAGCGCCTCGTACGCGACGCGCACCTCTTCCGGGACCGCTCGCGGCTCCAGGACGTACGGGGCGCTCGGCTCCCGTCGCGCGAGTGCCTCGTACTCCCGCTCGCACAGCACCGCGAGCGTCTCGGCGAGCCGCGCCCAGTCGGCGAAGAAGTCGTTGCCGGGCGAGCGCAGCGGGTTGTCGCCCTGCCCGAGGGTCGCGAGGGTGCGGGTGACGGCGCGCAGGTGGTCGACGGCGGCGGACCAGCGGGCGTCGAGCGCGGGCGGCGGCTGCGCGGACCGGGCGCGGCGCAGCCGCAGGCCCGGGTTGAGCCGGGAACTCTCCTCGGCGTGCCGCCGCGCGTCCCGCACATACCGCAGCGTCTCCTCGACGCGGCGCGCCTCGTCGTGCCAGTCCAGCGCCTGCTCCGCCGTCCACTCCCCCTTTACGCCCTGCGCGAGGTCGCGCAGCAGTCGCCCCGTGTCGCGGGGCAGTCTCAGGAGCTGGTCGCCCGCGTTGCGCAGATGCACCGGGGGCAGCACGAAGGCGTTGACGGCGATGCCGATGACGGCGCCGATGCCGGTCTCCAGGAGGCGGTGGCCGATCTCGGCCGAGCTCGTGGAGGTCGCCGTGATGACGAAGAGCGCGGTCGTCGCCCCGTAGATCCCCTGCGTGCCGAGCCTGCGGTACGTGCCGACGAGGACGAGCGGCGGCAGCGCGAGGGCCATGGCGGCGAGGGTGTCGCCGCGCGTGAGGGAGAGCGCGGCGGCGGCGGTGAGGGTGCCGAGGAGGATGACGGCGAGTTGCCGGAGCCCGGCGCGCAGCGAGCGGTAGACGGTGGCGTCGACGAGCGCGAGCGCGGTCCACGGGGCGAGCAGCGCCATGGGGGCCTGGAGCCACCACCCGGCGAGCGCCCAGGCGGCGATCGCGGCGCCCGCCGCCTTGAGCGACTGCACGACGGAGTCGCGCTCGGGCCCCGGCTGACGGAGCACGGTCCGTACGGTCGCGACGACGGCCGCCGTCTCCTTGCGGGCCCAACGCCCCGTGTCCCTCGGCCCCACGGGCGCCTCCTCGTGTGCGGTGAATCCGTGGGTACCCCGTCACAGAGCGCTCACGCGAAAGGCGCGCGCGGGAGCGGGCGGAAAGGCGCGCACATGGGGAAGGCCGTCGGGGCGCGCACGGAGGACGGAGGCCCGGGACGGGAGAAAGGGCGGGTACGGGTACGGCCGGAATTCGGTGCGGTGTGACGGGAGAACAGACCGGCGGCCGAACGGCGGCCGTAGACGTCAGCGGCGGCCGATGCCGTCCTGTCGCGCACGGCACTGTCGCCGTGCGCTCCGTCTCACCGGCGAGCACCCCCGCTCGCCCGCCACTCCGGCGCGTCCGGTTCCTCGTGAAACTCCAGCAGATGCTGCCCGGTGTGCCGCGCGAGTGCGTCTCTGACCTGCGCCGGGGTGATGTGGAAGAACTCCCTGCGCGTATTGACCCTGTTGACGCGGCTGCTCTCGAACTCTCGGTGCAGTGACCGTTCCAGACCCACCGCATCGTCGCTGTAGATGAGCGCGTGCACGTCGAAGCGGAACGGGACGGAGGCGTCGCCGAGTTCGTGCACGCGGTCCATGGGATCGAGTCGGCGCGTGAGGCCGATCTTGACCATCGAGGCACCGAAGGCGCCGATGTTGGAGATGACGTACACGTACCCGGCGCGCGTATTGGCCTCGCGGCGATTGATCGCCTCTTCCTCGGCATCGATGCCGGCCAGTTTGCCCTCCAGCTCCGCGATCCCGGCCGCGTCCGTCTGTCCCACCGCACGCGCCCGCGCGAGGGCAAGGACGAGCCGATTGCGTTCCTTGTCGATCCGGGCCCGCTCCCGTGCGATGTCGCGCTCCAGACGCTCCTCCTCGCGCTGCCTGGCACGCTCCTCACGACGTCGTTCCCGCTCCTCGTCGACCTTCGCCAAGTGGTCGGCCGTCAGCTCCAGTTCACGCACCCGCAAACGGTGGTACTCATCGGTCACCTGGATACGCATGGTCTTGCCGAGCCTGGCGATCGTCGCGCGGGACTTGGCGAGGCGGTCGATGTGCGAGTCGAGGCGGTGCGGACGCATGCCACGTACGGCAGCGTCCGCCTCGGCGTTGTAGGCGCGCAGCATCAGTTTGGAGAAGTCCCGCACCATCCTGCGCCCTTCGGCGGCAGAGCCGTTGACGGTCCACTCGGTGACGCCCGTGACGGCCCGACCGTTTCTCGTGAGGGTCTTGTACCGATCTTTGAGACGGTCCAGTTCGCCCTTGTACGCGACGGCGTCGGCGAGCGGGTGCCGGTATTCGTAGAGCCCGGCTTCCTGGAGAAGGGCGAGATCATCTGTGACCACCAGGGCGCTGCGGGCCGTTGCGAGCCGTCGCTCAGCCTCCTCGGCCTCGGCCGTCGACCGCCGTGCGCTGTCCCGGCTCTCGCGCACTTCCCGTTCTGCGCGCTCCGCCGCTGCGGCGACCTTCGCGTCGAGCAGGGCACCGATCCGGGCGAGTTCATCGGCTTGCTCGTCGTGCGCGCGCCGGATGCGCGCCGTCTCGCGTACGAACCGGGCCGTGTCCGCCCCCGCGAGAGCCTCCAGTTCCGCGGCCAGCCTGGTGTTCTCGGCCCGCAGTCGCTCCGCCTCCGCCTCGCGCTCCCCCAGCTCTTCCAGCAGTTGCCCCGCTTCGGCTTCGGCCTCCCGTCGCCGACGGCCGAAGAACCGGCCGCTCCCACCGGCGGGGCGTGCCTGCTGCGACGGGACGGGCGCGGGAACGGCGGCTGAGGACTGTGGGGCCACGGGCGCGCCGGCGGCCACCGGCGGCGCGACCGCAGGCGCGCCGACCACCGACGGTGCGGGGGCCGGGGCCGGAGGGACGGCAGCAGACGGCGGTACGGCCGCGGGCGCCATGGCAGGCTCGCCACCGGGTGCCCAAGCCGCAGGCATCCCCGCTCGGGGCGACCCCAGCACTCCGGCTGCCGGCGTCGGGGCTCCACCGTGGCCGGCCGCGAACTGCGCCCCGTACCACTGACGCCAGCGGGCGAGCCGGTCGGCGAACGCGGCGCCGTCGCGCTTGTCCATGTGCTTGAACTGGAAGATGCCCCCTCCCGCGTAGAGCACGAGGGTGCCGTGCGTGAGCCCGCCGGACCAGCGCGTGTCCGCGATGTCCCCGAGGGGGTACGAGACGAGCCCGTGCCGAGGGCGGAAGAGCACGCGGTGGTCCGTGAGAGCGAGGACACCGGGAACACTGCCGTCGTGGTGCGCCTCGGCCAGGGCCTGCACGGTCTCCTCGCCGGTCAGTACTTCGGGGAGGGCACGGACGCATTCGCGGGCGGGAGGCGTAAGGCTCCGGAGCGCGGCCGCTGCCGCGTCGACGTCGGGCCGGGAAGGGTGCGGAGACACGCGGTTTCGCTTTCTCTCATACGGGACCGCTGCGCACGGCACAGCCACCGACTCGCCCGGCACGCGGTCTTCGCATGATATTGCCGAAAGCTTCACTTCGCTGGACTTTCACATCACCCAACTCCCGTGCCCCTCAAACCAGATCCCGCCCCACCGTCTCCCTCCAGTTCCGCGAGAACACCCGTTCCCCGCCCTCGTAGGCGTCGAGGGTGGCGTGGACGTGGAAGTGGTGCGTGTCGCAGGTGAGGGTGGTGGTGGTTTCGGTGCGGGTGTCCCAGTCGCCGCGGGAGAAGCGCATCGTCCAGGCGGAGTGGCCGCGTGGCGAGGTGAAGTCGTCGGCGGTCCAGTCGTAGCGCTCGACGGCGCGGCGGCCGACGTCGAGGGCGATGTCGGTGTAGTGCGTGGTGCCGCTGTCCTTCACGATGTCGAGGGCCGCGTGGTAGTCGACGAGGTCGCGCGAGACGCGCCAGGACTGCTCGGGCGGGACGCGCTGTTCCGTCGCGAGGGGGCGCACCGCCTCCGGCTCGCCGAAGGCGATGCCCTCGTCGGGGGTCCGCACGGGGCGTACCGGCAGCGTCAGGGTGCTCGCCCGCGCCTTCACCGCGAGCATGACCGGCTCGGGCGGGGGCCAGGCGAGGGGCCAGTAGGAGGTGGAGAGGGACAGGCGCAGGCGGTGGCCCGCCGGGAACGCCTGCGCGATCCCGTTGAGCCGGACCGTGGCACGGTACGTACGCCCCGGCTCCAGCGGTTCGGGGTCGCCGCCCTCGCGGTGGGTGAGGTTCAGGATGCCGTACGAGACCCGCGTCGAGGCGCCGCCGGGGGCCACGTCCGAGAGCCGCGCCGCCACCTGCGCGACGGGCCGGTCCACGGTGAACTCCAGCTCGACGGTCGGGGCCCCCAGGATCTCCAGGCGTTCCGCGAGGACCGCGCTGTCGAAGACGAGCGAGCCGCCGTCCTCCTCGCGCTGGTCGTAGGGCAGGTCCGGGGGCGCGTTGTACGAGGCCCACTTGCCCGCGTACTGGCCGACCGAGAGCGGCGAGGAGACGGTGAGCCAGTCGCCGGGCGCCCCGTCCGCGGCCTCCGCCTCCTCGATGCGGTGCGCCGTCAACGGGTGGACGCGCGGCTCCACTTGGGGCGACGGAAGGCTCGGCTCACCGACCCAGCGGCCCGGCCGTTCCTCGTAGGACGTCGACGGCGGGGCGCTCTCCTGCATCCAGGACTTCAGCATCGGCCCGTCCATGACGCCGTTCTCCTCGCCCTTGAGCCAGTGGTCCCACCAGCGCACCACCTCCTGGAGGTAGCCGATCGCCGGGCCCGGCTCGCCGAGGTGCGGGAACTTGTGCGACCACGGCCCGACGAGGCCCTTGCGGGGCACGTCGAGGTGTTCGAGGAGCCGCGTGACGGCGTTGGAGTAGCCGTCCGCCCAGCCGCTCGACGCGAGCACGGGCACCCGTACGGCGCCGTAGTCCTCGCACACCGAGGCGTGCCGCCAGTAGGCGTCGCGGCGCTGGTGGCGCAGCCACTCGACGACCCACGGGCCGCTCGCCGCCAGGCGCTCGTGCCACATGTCGCGCCACCGCTCCCCCACGACCGCCGGGTCGGGCGGACACGTCGCGTAGGCGAACATCGTGCCCGCCTCGGCGAGGTTGTCCGAGAGCATCGCGCCGCCCATGTAGTGCATGTCGTCGTCGTAGCGGTCGTCGGTGAAGGAGGCGAGGACGACGGCGCGCAGGCTCGGCGGGCGGCGGGCGGCGGTCTGGAGCGCGGCGAAGGCGCCCCAGGAGATGCCCATCATGCCGGTCGCGCCGTCGCACCACGGCTGCTCGGCGAGCCAGGCGAGCACCTCCTCGGCGTCGCGCTGCTCCTGCTCCAGGTACTCGTCGAGGAGCACGCCCTCGGAGTCCCCCGTACCGCGCAGGTCCAGGCGCACGCAGGCGTAGCCGTGACCGGCGAGGTACGGGTGGTGCATCGAGTCGCGTACGGAGCTCAAGTCCCGCTTGCGGTACGGGATCGCCTCAAGGACGGCGGGTACGGGCTCCGTGTCGGAGGAGACGGGCCGCCAGACGTGCGCCGAGAGCCGGACGCCGTCCGGCATCGGGATGAGGACGTGCTCCTCTTCCTTGACGGAGTGCGGGAGTTGGCTGACGTAACGCATAAGTCCCTTCCGTTACGGGGCGCTTCGGCGGTTTCGCGGCTGCGGGGCCGCCTCAGACGTCCTCGATCTCGAAGCGCAGCCCCCGTACCGCGCGGTCGTACTTGGCCTCCAGCTCCTTGTCGCTGTCGGCCCCGACGTACAGGTGCGCCAGTTCGGCCGAGTAGCTGTCCTGCCCCGGCATCTCGGAGAGCCGTACGCCCTCGTCCGGCACGATCACGACCTTGACGCCCGGGACCTCGCGCTCGACCTCCGCGATCTCCTCGGCGGTCGGCACGCGGTGCACGATCCCGTCGCGGAACCGGCGGTAGTACCACTTCGCGCCGTACTCGTACGTTCCGTGCCCCTGCCGTACGCGGGGGTCGCGGCCGAGCGCGAGGCTCAGCATGCGGTGGTGGTTGGGGACGCCGTCGACGTGCGCGAACATCTCCGCGTGCGACTGCGAGTGGCGCGGGTTGATCTCCAGGACCTTCACGTCGCCGGTCTCGGGGTCGTAGAAGAACTCGATGCTGAACGTGGCCGAGTCGAGACCGGTGCGCTCCATGACGCGCCGCGAGATGCCCACGACGCGCCGCGTCGTCTCCTCCGGCAGGTCCGCCGGGTACTGGTGGCGCAGGAAGCAGGCGCTGTTGGGGTACGTGTGCGAGTCGAGCACCCCGTAGACGACCACCTCGCCGTCGTGCACGTACCCCTCGGCCGCGACCTGCACCCCCGTCAGCGCCTCCTCGGCGAGGCAGGCGGCGCCACCGGCCTCGGCGATCTCCGGCGGGAGGTCGATGCCCTCCATGAGCCGCGAGAACGGCTCGCCCATGCGACCTATCCCCGCGCGTATCTCCTCGACGGCCTTGCGGAACTCCGCCTCGTCCTTGACCCCGAAGGCCAGCTCCGAGGAGTACGACTTGACCGGCTTGAGCCACATCGGGAACGAGACGCCCTCGGGCGGGCGCGGGTCCGTCTCGTCCAGGTCCACGAGCCCGAACCCGGGCACGGCCTCCGGCGCGGCCTCGCGCTGGAGGAGCCGGCTCCAGTACTTGTGCTCGCAGCGCACGATCGACTCGACGCTCGTCGCCCGCAGCCCGCGCTCGGCGCACAGCAGCGGCACGAGCGCGCTCACCGGGAAGTCCCAGTACCCCACCACGGCGTCCACGTGCCCGTCGAACGCGTCGAGCGTGGCCCGCGCCTGACGCAGCAGACCGTCGAAGTCGATCTCGCCTTCCTGGAGTTCGGCCACCGAGAGCAGCGGATGGAAGGTGATCTGCTCGGCGCCGGGAACCTCGCGAAGCGTTTCGAGGTTGTCGTCGTCGAGCCCGACGACGAAGACGTCGAGCTGCTGCGTTTCGCGGCCTTCACGGGTTTCGCTCACAGATTCTCCCAATGGATCGATGTCGGGGGTTCGGCGCGAGTACCCGGGGGGTGGGGAGGCAAACGGAGCGGGGCCGGGTCTCGGCCAGGTCGGCGCGACACGCTCGCGCTCCGTCGCGGCGGTTACCATGGCTCGCGCCGTTCGCGCAGGTGGCGGGGAGGTTCGACGGTGGCAACGATCAGGGATGTGGCCCAGCACGCCGGGGTGGCACCGAGCACCGTCTCGTACGTCCTGAGCGGTTCACGCTCCATCTCGGAGGAGACCAGGACCCGCGTACGCGAGGCGATCGACGTGCTCGGCTACCACCCGCGCGCCTCCGCGCGGACGCTGCGGGCCGGGCGGACGCGCGTCATCGCGCTCGCCGTGCCGCGTGCGGCGGGGCTCCAGCGCTCGGTGGACGGCCGCTTCGCGATCGACGTGAGCGACGCGGCCAACCTGCTCGGCTACGACCTGCTGCTGAGCACGTCACAGGACAAGGCGGAGGGCGTGCGGCGCGTCGCGCTCAGCGGCCTCGCCGACGCGGCCGTGCTCATGGCGGTCGACATGGAGGACAGCCGCATCGACGTCGTCCGCGAACTCGCCTTCCCCGCCGCCCTCATCGGCCGCCCCGCCGACGAGGCCGCGCTGCCGTGGACGGACCTGGACTGGGAGGCCGCGGCGGCCCTCGCGGTCCGCACCCTCGCCGCCGCGGGGCACCGTACCCTCGTCTACCTGGGCCCCACCCGCAGCGAGTTCGCCGGGCGCCGCAGTTACGCGCTGCGCGGGCGGGCGGGCGCCCGGGCGGGGGCGGAGGAGACGCGGCGGCCGGTGCGGGTCCTGGAGACCCCGGACGACGGGCCGCGCCTGGCCCACCGGCTCCGCGAGGCGATCGGCACGGGTCCCGGGTGCGCCACCGCCCTGATCGTCCAGCACCCCTCCGCCGACCACGTCCTCAGCGCCCTGACGGCCCTCGGACTCCACGTACCGGAGGACCTCGCCGTCCTCGTCCTCGGCTCCCTCCCCGACGACCCCACGGCCCGCCGCCTCCCCCGCGTCGATCTCCCGGTCCACACCCTCGCCTCCGAGGTCACCCGCCTCGCCGCCCACGCCACGACACTCCCCGGCACCACCCCCGCACCCCACCTCCTGGTGCCCCCGCTGCTGAGCGGCGCGGACCGGCTCCGGGGCACACGGGACCACGGGACCACCTGAGCGGCACCTGAGCGAAGGCGCCCCGGGGGCAGAGACGAAGACATCCTGGCCCGCGAGCGGAAGGCGTTCTGGTCAGCGAGGCGGACGGCGTCCTGACCCCGGCACGGACCGCGGGCTCCGTCCCACCCCTTGTCGGAGGACCCTCCGCGTCCTACGATCACCGCGTCACATCATCGAATCGATTCGACGATGGACGGGACGCCGCCTCGCCTGGCGCCCCCTTCGCACCGGTCCACCTCTCACACTCCCGTCGTCCCGCCCGCGTTCCGCCACTGTCGAATCGATTCGACACCTCGCTCAGCCGCCGCCTCCCTCCGCCCCTACACAGCCGTAGACCGAACGGAGCCCACCCGCCATGCCACCCCTCCGCCGCAGCAGGCCAGGGGACGTCGCCGTGGTCCTCGCGACCGCGCTCGCCGCCACCGTCGCCCTCGCCGGATGCTCGACCGGGCCGGACGACGACACCCTCACGGTGCTCAACTCCGCGACCGACAGCCACGAGCACGCCCAGAACCAGCGCTTCTTCGACCGCTGCGCCAAACCGCTCGGCGTCAAGGTCCAGCAGACCAGCGTCCCCGCCGACCAGGTCAGTTCGAAGGCGCTGCGCATGGCCTCCTCGCACTCGCTCACCGACATCCTGGAACTCGACGGTTCCGAGGTGCCGCAGTTCGCCGACACGGGTGGGCTGGTGCCGCTGCGGGAGGCTGGGGTGGCGACGGACGGGCTCTCCGATTCGGCCGTCACGATGGGGAGCTTCAAGGGCACCCAGTACGGCATCGCCCGCTCGGTCAACTCGCTCGCCCTCATCTACAACGTGGACCTCCTCAAGAAGGCCGGCGTCGAGCCGCCCCGCACCTGGGACGAGCTGAAGGCGACGGCGAAGCGGCTCACCCGCGGCAGAACCTACGGCATGGCGTTCAGCGCGACCCCGGACGCGGACGGCGTCTACCAGTTCCTGCCGTTCTTCTGGACCGCGGGCGGGAACGAGGCCCACCTGGACGACGGCAAGGGCGCCCCCGCCCTCCAGCTGTGGAAGGACCTCGTGACCGCGAAGTCCGCCTCCAGCGCCGTCGTCACCTGGAACCAGCAGGACGTCAACGACCAGTTCCTCGCGGGCCGGGCCGCCATGATGATCAACGGCCCCTGGCAGGTGCCCGTGCTCGACGCGCACAAGGACCTGCACTGGGCGGTCGCCCAGATACCCGTGCCCGAGGCAGGCCAGTCCGCGCAGCCGCCCATCGGAGGCACCGTCATGACCCTGCCCAGAACCGGGCACACGGACCGGCAGCGCACCGCCGCCAAGATCCTCGACTGCCTCAACGAGCAGCGCAACCAGATCGACTGGGGCGAGTCCGTCAACAACGTGCCGACGATGCGCGCGGCGGCCGAGCAGTACAAGAAGCAGAACCCGAAGCTCGCCGCCTTCGCCGACGAGGTCGCGACCGCCCGCTCCCGCACGACCCGGGTCGGCGCCTCCTGGCCCGTCGTCTCCGACGCGCTCTCCGGCGCCTTCCAGTCCGTACTGACCGGGAAGTCCAGCCCGGCAGCCGCTCTCAAGCAGGCCCAGTCGCGGGCCACTTCGGGGAAGTGAGCACGCCATGGCACTGACCGCGGCCCCCGGCACCTCCGTCACACAGGCCCCCGCCACGCACGGCCCCAGTCACCGGCGCGGCGCCCGCGCGGCCCTGCTGCGCTGGTGCTTCGTCCTTCCCGCCGTGCTCTACATGCTGGCCTTCTTCGGCTACCCGCTCGTCCGCAACGTCGTGATGAGCTTCCAGCACTACACGCCCCGGACCTTCTTCACCGGCGAGGCCCCGTTCAACGGCCTCGACAACTGGCGGGCAGTCTTCGACAACCCGCTCTTCACCGACTCGCTCGGCCACACGCTCCTGTTCGTCCTCGGCTCCCTGCTCGGGCAGTTCGTCCTCGGCCTCGCGCTCGCGGTCTTCTTCTCGCGCCGTTTCCGCCTCGCCGGACCCGTACGGGCCCTGCTGCTCCTGCCGTGGCTCGTACCGATGGTCGTCTCGGCCGTCGTGTGGCGCAAACTCCTCGACCAGGACACCGGCGTCGTCAACACCCTCCTGACGAACCTGCACCTCATCGACTCGCCCGTGCACTGGCTCAGCAGCCCCGGCGTCGCGCTCACCTCCGCCGTCCTCGTGAACATCTGGATCGGCATCCCCTTCAACATGGTGATCCTCTACGGGGGACTCCAGGAGATCCCGCGCGAGCTGTACGAGGCCGCCGCGCTCGACGGCGCGGGCGCCTGGCGCACCTTCCGCTCCGTGACGCTGCCGATGCTGCGGCCCGTCGTGACCGTCGTCCTCGTCCTCGGGTTCATGTCGACGGTCAAGATCCTCGACCTGATCCTCGCCCTCACCGGCGGCGGCCCGGCCGACTCCACGCAGACCCTCGGCACCGTCACCTACCAGCTCTCCTTCCAGCAACTCGACTTCGGGCAGGGAGCCGTCGTCGGCAACGTCCTCATCCTGATCAGCGCCGTCTTCGCCGTCCTCTACCTGCGCGCCAACCGTTCCGACTTCGGACAGGGGAAGTGAGCCGCATGACCGCACCCGCCACACCGACGGGCGGCCCCGCCGCCCCCGCGCCCACGCGGCGCTCCCCCTACGCCCCCACCGCGGCCGAGCCCACGGGCCGCCGCCTGCGCCGCGCGGGCAACACCCTCGTCGCGCTGCTCATCCTCGTGGTGCTGCTCTTCCCGCTCTACTGGATGGTCAACATCGCCCTCCAGCCCGGCGAGGGGCTCGCCTCGACGAGCTGGCTGCCCACCTCGCCCGGCTGGGGCAACTTCAGCCGCGCGCTGAGCAGCCAGGGCGACTCGCTCGTGACGAGCCTGCTCGTCGCGCTCGGCGCCGTCGTCGTCTGCCTCGCCCTCGCCGCGCCCGCCGCGTACGGGCTCGCGCAGCTCGGCCTGCGCGGCGCGCGCACCGTCGTCTTCGGCACGCTCATCACGCAGATGGTCCCTGGCATCGTCATCGCGAACGCCCTCTACAGCGCCTACGTCGACCTCGGCCTCACCAACTCCCTCCCCGGCCTGATCCTCGCGGACGCCTCGCTCGGCCTGCCCTTCTCGATCGTGCTCCTGCGCTCCTTCATGGTCTCGGTGCCGCGCGAGGTCGTCGAGGCCGCGATGGTCGACGGCGCGAACCGCTTCACGGCCTTCGTCCGCGTCGTCCTGCCCATGAGCCGCAACGCCCTCATCACCGCCGGTCTCTTCACCTTCCTCTTCGCCTGGTCCGACTTCATGTTCGCGCTCACGCTCAACACCACGGACGCCGTCAAACCCATCACGCTGAGCATGTACGAGTACATCGGCGCCCACGTCAGCGACTGGGGCGCGGTCATGGCGACCGCCGTCGTCTCCGCCGTGCCCGCCGCCGTCCTCCTCGTCCTCGCGCAGAAGTACGTGGCGGCGGGGATCACCGGCGGCTCGGTGAAGTAGGACCCGCACCCGCGAGGCTCCGGCCCGGCCCGTTCCCGCATCGAAAGGCAGGCATGAGTACCACCCCCTCCCGCACCACCCCCTACCCCACCTTCCCCCCCGGCTTCCGCTTCGGCGCCGCCACCGCCGCCTACCAGATCGAGGGGGGCCACGACGAGGACGGGCGCGGCCCCTCGATCTGGGACACCTTCAGCCACACACCGGGCCGCACCCAGGACGGCGCGACCGGTGACGTCGCCTGCGACCACTACCACCGGTGGCCCGAGGACATCGCGCTGCTCGCGGGGCTCGGCGTCGACGCCTACCGCTTCTCGGTCGCGTGGTCGCGCGTCCTGCCGCAGGGCACGGGGGCCGTGAACGCGAAGGGGCTCGACTTCTACGACCGGCTGACGGACGCGCTGCTCGCCGCCGGGATCTCGCCGACCGTCACGCTCTACCACTGGGACCTCCCGCAGGCCCTGGAGGACCGGGGCGGCTGGCGCGAGCGCGCGACCGCCGAGCACTTCGCCGCGTACGCCGCCGTCGTGGCCGAGCGGCTCGGGGACCGCGTCGGCGGCTGGATCACGCTCAACGAGCCGTACTGCACCGCCTTCAACGGGTACGCGGAGGGCCGTCACGCCCCGGGCGCGCGCGAGGGCGCCGGCGCCCTCGCCGCGGCCCACCACCTGCTCCTCGCGCACGGCCTCGGCACCGAGGCGCTGCGCGCGGCGGGAGCGCGCGAGGTCGGCATCACCCTCAATCTCGACCGGATCGAGGCAGCCGGCGACCGTCCCGACGACCTGGCCGCGCTGCGCCGCGCGAGAACTCTGCACAACGACGTGTGGACGGACCCGCTCTTCGCGGGGCGCTATCCGGAGCACGAGCACGAGACCTGGGGCCCGCTCGCCGACGCCCTCGCCGGTCTCCGCCGCGAGGACGACCTCCGCGTCATCGGCGCCCCGCTCGACTTCCTCGGCCTCAACTACTACCGCCCGCTCACCGTCCGCGCGGCGCCGCATCACGAGAGCGAGCCGCGCCTGCGCACCGCCGTCGACATCGGTGTCGCGGAGACGGACCCTTACGGCACCAGGCACACGACGATGGGCTGGCCCGTCGTCCCGGCGGCGCTCCCCGCCCTGCTGCGTGAACTGGCAGCGAGCCACCCGCGGTTGCCACCGCTGTGGATCACCGAGAACGGCTCGGCCGAGGCCGATTCCGTCGCGCCGGACGGCGCCGTCCACGACGCGGACCGCGTCCGCTACCTCGATACGCACCTGACCGCGCTCGCGGACGCGATCGCCGAAGGCGCGGACGTGCGGGCGTACTACGCGTGGTCGTTGCTCGACAACTTCGAGTGGGCGCGCGGGTACGAGCAGCGCTTCGGCCTCGTCCGCGTCGACTACGCGAACGGCGAGCGGCTCCCCAAGGACAGCTACCACTGGTACGCGGGCCTGCTCGCCCACCACCGGGCCACCCGGACCGACCACCGCGCCACCACGCCCCACCAGGAGTACTCCGCATGAAGTTCACCGACGGCTACTGGCAGGTCCGCCCCGGCGTGACCCTGCGGCACGCCACCACCGTCGCCGACGTCCAGGCCGGTCCCGGACGGCTGACCGCGTACGCCGCCACGGGGCGCGGGACGACGCGGGGCGCGACGCTCAACAGCCCCTTGCTGACGGTGGAGTTGTGGTCCCCGGCCGAGGGTGTGATCGGCGTGCGGCTCACCCACCACGCGGGCCGCCTGCGCCGCGGTCCGGATTTCACCCTCGCCGAGCCGGTCCCGGGGGCGGGGCGCACGCGTCACGAGGACGGCGTCGCCGAACTCGTCTCCGGGCCGCTCACCGCCCGCCTCGATACAACTCCCGGCGCCCCGTGGGGCATCGACTTCCTCGACGCGGACGGAGGCGTGCTCACCTCGCTCGGCCCCCGCGGCCTCGGTTTCGCGACGGACGCGGACGGCCGGCACTTCACGCTCGCCCGGCTCGCGCTCGGCGTGGGCGAGCAGGTCTACGGGCTCGGCGAGCGCTTCACCCCCTTCACGCGCAACGGCCAGACCGTGGACCTGTGGCAGGCGGACGGCGGCACGAGCAGTGAACAGGCTTACAAAAACGTCCCGTTCCACCTGAGCAGCAAGGGCTACGGCGTCTTCGTCAACCACCCGGGGCTCGTCTCGTACGAGATCGGCTCGGAATCGGTCGGGCAGACGCAGTTCAGCGTCGAGGACCAGAGCCTGGAGTTCTTCGTACTCGCCGGTCCCGCGCCCAAGCAGGCCGTCGGCCGCTACACGGCGCTCACCGGGCGCCCCGCGCTGCCGCCCGCCTGGTCGTTCGGGCTGTGGCTCTCGACGTCCTTCACGACCTCGTACGACGAGGAGACCGTGACGCGCTTCGTGGAGGGCATGGCCGAGCGGGGCATCCCGCTCTCCGTCTTCCACTTCGACTGCTTCTGGATGCGCGGCTACCAGTGGTGCGACTTCACGTGGGACCCGGCGGTCTTCCCCGAGCCCGAGGCGATGCTGCGGCGGCTGAAGGAACGGCACGGGCTGCGGATCTGCGTGTGGATCAACCCGTACATCGCGCAGAAGTCCCCGCTCTTCGCCGAGGGCATGGAGCGCGGCTACCTGCTGCGCACGGTGGACGGCGACGTGTGGCAGTGGGACCAGTGGCAGGCCGGAATGGGGCTCGTGGACTTCACGAACCCCGAGGCACGCCTGTGGTACCAGGGGCACCTGCGGGTGCTGCTCGACCAGGGCGTGGACTGCTTCAAGACGGACTTCGGCGAGCGCGTGCCGACCGAGGGCGTCGCCTGGCACGACGGCTCCGACCCCGCCCGGACGCACAACCTGTACACGCAGCTCTACAACGAGGCCGTCTTCGACCTGCTGCGCGAGGAGCGCGGTGAGCACGAGGCCGTGCTCTTCGCCCGCTCGGCGACAACGGGCGGTCAGCGCCTGCCCGTTCACTGGGGCGGGGACTGCGAGTCGACCTTCGAGGCCATGGCGGAGTCGCTGCGCGGCGGTCTCTCGCTCGGTCTGTCGGGCTTCGGTTTCTGGAGCCACGACATAGGCGGCTTCGAGGGCAGGCCCTCGCCCGAACTCTTCACCCGCTGGGTGCAGTTCGGCCTGCTCTCCTCGCACAGCAGGCTGCACGGCTCGACGTCGTACCGGGTGCCGTGGGACTACGGCACGGAGGCGGTCGAGGTGACCCGCGCGTTCACGCGGCTCAAGCACCGCCTCATGCCGTACCTCTACCGCGCGGCGCTCCAGGCGCACGCGGAGGGCGTTCCCGTGATGCGGGCGATGCTCCTCGAATTCCCCGACGACCCCGCCTGCCGGACCCTGGACCGGCAGTACATGCTCGGCGACGACCTCCTCGTCGCGCCCGTCCTCGCCCCGGACGGCTCCGTCGAGTACTACGTCCCCGAGGGCACTTGGACGCACCTGCTGACCGGTGAGGAGGTCACCGGTCCGGGCTGGCGCCACGAACGGCACCCGCTGGACACGCTGCCGCTCCTGGCCCGGCCCGGCTCCGTACTGCCGCTCGCCGCGTCCGAGGAGGGCCCCGTCTCGGACTGGACCGACGACGTGACGCTCCGGGTCCACCCGGGGACCGCCGGGACGGTCCTCGCGATCCCCCGCCCGGACGGCACGGGCACCGCGGCGACGTTCACCGTCCGCCGCGCCTCGGACGGCCTGGAGATCACGACCGACAGCGAGCGGCCGTGGCGCGTCGAGATACCGGGCCATCGCCTACGGGCCGGTGCGGCCGGTACGACGGAGACGGGCGAGGGCGGGCTGCGCTGCGCGGCCGGGACGACGCGGGTGCGCGTGGAGGCGGTGAGGGACTGAGCGGTACCGCGCGGGTGCGCCTGGGCGCGGTGAGGGACTGAGCGGTACGGCGCCGGGACGGACCCTCCGGCTCTCCCGGCGCCGCCCGACCGGCGCCACCGCCCTCACCCGCGCCCGCGCTTCGGCTCGGGACCGGGGCCGGTCGCGGGGAACGGCCCCGTCCCCACCGGGAACCGTGCTGTGCTGGTCACCCCTACCCGCGAGGTGACCCCGTGCCGCTCACCCCCGCCGCCATCCGCCCCGCCGTCGCCGCCTACCTCGCCCGCCACCCCGGGGAGCGCCCGGCCCTCTCCGGCCTCCTCGCGCTCCTCGCGGAGGACTCGGGCGAGCGCCACCCCGCCGCCCGTACCACCCTCCCGGGCCACATCACGTGCGCCGCCGTCGTGATCGACCGCGCCCGGCGCGTCCTCCACGTCCACCACCGCGCCTCGGGCCTCACCCTCACCCCGGGCGGCCACGCCGAACCCGGCGACCCCAGTCTCCTCGCCGTCGCCGTGCGGGAGGTGGGCGAGGAAACCGGCCTGGGCGCACGGCGGTTGTGCCTGACCCCGGTCGCGCTCGACGCGCCCTTCGACATCGACGTGCACACGGTCGAAGCGCGCCCCGAGAAGGGCGAACCGGCGCACGAGCACTACGACTTCCGCTTCCTCTTCTACCTCGCCGACGAGACCCCGCCCGCCCTCACGCTCCAGGAGGAGGAGGTCGCGGGTGCCGTCTGGCTGCCGTTCCCCGCGGTCGGCTCCACCACCCTCCGCCCCAAACTCCTCGCGGCAGAGGACGAGTTGGACGGCGTTCCGCGGCCGCTCAACGTCTCCGTCCTCCTGCACGACGGGCACGGCCGCTACCTGCTCCATCTGCGGGACATGCGCGAAGGCATCTGGGAGCCGGGCGCGTTCGCGCTCCTGGGCGGCGGGTGGGAGCCGGGGGACGAGGGGCCCGAGGCCACGCTGCGGCGCGAGTTGGCCGAGGAGGTGCCGGGGCTCGTGCCGTCCGGGCTGTCCCCGTACGAGGACCAGTACGAGACGAGCCCGGACGGCCTGAGCCTCCCCGTCCGGGTCTACGAGGGGACGTGGCGCGGGTCGGCGCAGAGCGTGGACCTGCGCGAAGGCGTCCTCGTGCACTGGTTCGCCCCCGGGGACCTGGACCGGCTGCGGCTCACTCCCGGTCTGGCCGAGCTGATCCGGCGGCACGCGGCGGGCTCAGCCGGCGCCACAGGAACGTGTACGCCAGCGCGCTGTTGAACGCTGCCTGCCCGTTGTCACTCCCGCCCCCGTGGCCGCCGCCCGGGCTCTCGTACAGCAGGACGGAGTGGCCGAGTTCCCGCATCCGCGCGGCGAACTTGCGGGCGTGGCCGGGGTGGACGCGGTCGTCGCGGGTGGAGGTGCGCAGCAGGAGGGGCGGGTAGGCGCGGTCCGCGGCGAGGCGGTGGTACGGGGAGAGGGCGCGCAGGTGGGGGCGGTCCGCCTCGTCCTCCGGGTCCCCGTACTCCGCCGTCCAGGAGGCGCCCGCGAGGAGCCGGTGGTAGCGGAGCATGTCGAGCAGCGGGATCTCGGCGACTATCGCGCCGAAGAGTTCGGGGTACCGGGTGAGCATCGCGCCCATCAGGAGGCCGCCGTTGCTGCCGCCCAGCGCGCCGAGCATCGCGGGCGTGGTGATGCCGCGGGCGACGAGGTCGGCGGCGACGGCGGCGAAGTCCTCGTAGGCGCGCGGCCGTTCGGCCTTCAGCGCGGCACGGTGCCAGCCGGGCCCGTACTCGCCGCCGCCCCGGATGTTCGCGACGACGCGCGTGCCGCCGCGCTCCAGCCACGCCCGGCCGCTCACGGCCCCGTACGTCGGGGTGAGGGAGACCTCGAAGCCGCCATAGCCGTACAGGAGTGTGGGCCCGGGGCCGCGCGTCTCGTGGTCGGGGCCCGTCACGAAGTACGGGACGCGCGTGCCGTCCCGCGAGGTCGCGAAGTACTGCCGTACGGCGAGCCCTTCGGCGTCGAAGCGGGCAGGGGCGCGCTTGAGGACGGCGGCGGGGGCGCCGATCCGGCCGTGGGAGAGCGTGGAGGGCTGGAGGAAGCCCTCCACGTCGAGGTCGTAGGCGTCGTCGGTGTCGGGGTCCGTGTTCATGACGGCGGCGTCGGAGAGCGGCGGTACGGCGGTGAGCGGCGCGCGGGTCCAGGGGCCCTCGGGCGTCGGCGTGAGCACCTCGACGCGGGTGCTGACGTCGCGCATCGTCGTCAGGAGCAGATGGTGGCGGGTCCACGCCTGGCCGACGAGGGCCGTGCGGGCGTCCGGCGCGAAGAGGACGCGGGCGGTGCGGTCGCCCGCGAGGAAGGCGTCGAAGCCGAAGGCGAGGAGTGCGCCCGCCGGGTGCCCGAGCCAGTCGCTCCTGAGCGTCACGAGCAGGTGCTCGCGGTGCGCGTACGCCGTGGCGTCGTCGGGGACCTCGATCTTGACGAGCGTGTCGCCGGGGGTGAGGAGGTACGACTCGCTGGTGAAGAAGTCGATCGCCCGCCCGACGAAGTCCCGTGCGAAGCCCGGCGTGTGGTCGTGCCACCCCCAGGCCACGATGTCGCTCCGCTCCGCCTCGTACACGACGACGGCTTCGCCCAGCGGTGTCCCGCGCCGCCACCGGCGTACCGTGCGCGCGTACCCGGAGTCGGTCAGCGAGCCGCCCGCGAGCCCCGTGCCGACGAGAACGGTGTCCTCGTCGATCCATCCGATACGGGTCTTGGCCTCGGCGACGCGGAAGCCGTCCTGCACGAACTCTCGTTTCGTGAGGTCGAATTCGCGCACTTCGACGGCGTCGCCCCCGCCGCGCGACAACCGCACGAGCGCCCGTTCCCGGTCGGGCTCGCGCACGACGGCGCCTGCCCACACCCAGTCGACGCCCTCGGCCCCGGCGAGCGCGTCGATGTCGAGCAGGACCTCCCAGGCGGGCGCGTCCTCGCCGTACTGCTCGGTGGAGGTGCGCCGCCACACCCCGCGCACGTGGTCGGCGTCCCGCCAGAAGTTGTACCGCCGGTCGCCTCGTCGCGTCGTGTAGGGGATGCGGTCGCTCGCGTCGAGCACTTCGCGCAGGCGCGCTTCGAGCGTGGCGAAGCCGGGGTCCGCCGCGAGTTCGGCTTCAGCCTCGGCGTTCCGCTCGCCCACCCACGCGAGAGCGGCCTCGCCCTCGACGTCTTCCAGCCACAGATTCGGGTCGTCGTCAGTCACCCCCGTATTCTCCCGCCCCGGCCACTTGTGACAGCGCTGTGACCGGAACTATGGCCTCCGTCACAGGCGGGGGACATACCTGCTGATCAGATGACCGGATGCACAGACGCACGCCGCTCCGCGCGGCCCCCGCCCGTACGCTCCCGCTCGCGACGGCCCTCGCCGCGACCGCCCTGCTGCTCACGGCTCTCGCGGCCTGCGGGACGGAGGAGGCGGGAGACGCCGCGAGGGGCGCGGCCTCGGCGTCCACCCGTACGCCCCTCGACGACCCCGGCAAGGACGGCGTACGCGTCACCTCCCTGACCCTGCCGAACGCCTCTCCCTCCCCCACCCCCTCCCGGCGCTACTCCGTCACAGCGGACAAGCTCGACCTCGGCGGGGACTCCGGCATCAGTGCCGCGTACGAGATCACCAACAGCGGTACGGAAAACTTCACTTACACGGTCGGCGTCACGTTCACGAGCGGCGACGGCGGGGCCATGGGCGGCGGGACCGCCACCGTGCGCGACGTCGCCCCGGGGAAGACCGTGCGGGGCTCGGTACGGGCAGGCGCGCTGCCGCCGACCACGCCCCGGATCACGGGGGCGAAGGTGAGCGAGGTCGCCAAGGTCCCCGCCGCCGAGGCGCAGGCCGCCCCGGGCACCTGCCCCTCCTCCGGCGTCCGGGTCAGCACCGACAAGGGCGACGCGGCGATGGGCCTGCGCGTCGTGGGCCTGCACCTCGACAACTGCGGCACGCACGACTACCAGGTCGAGGGCTACCCCGTCCTGCAACTCCTGGACAACTCCCGCGAGCCGATCGAGAGCGTCGCGATCCTCCGCGGCAGCCGGCAGATCACCACCGGCATCACGGGCGACGGGCCCCCGCGCCCCGTCACCCTCAAGCCCGGCGAGTCGGCGACGGCCAGCCTGGTCTGGCGCAACACCACAGACCTCGGCACCCCGGTGACGGCGCCCTACGCCCGCGTCCGCGCCAAGACGGGAGCGGCGCCGGTGATGCTCCCCGAGCACATCGACCTCGGTACGACGGGCAAGCTCGGCGTGACGCCGTGGGCGAAGCCGGAGCACTGAGCCGCCCGTTCCGGCCGGTCGAGCCGCCTGGTGCGGAGGGGGCGGGGCGACGTCCCGGCGGAGCGGGGGCTTCGCCCGGAGCGGGGTGACGCGCGGCCGGGCGCGGGGACTTTCCCCCCGGGGCGGCGGGAATTCGCGTTCCGGCCCCTCCCCCGTTCGCCGCGCGCGGGATACGGTCACCGTGCCTCATCATGACAACGTTGTCCGAGGGCCGGGGCCGGCCAGGCTCCCCACCCCGGGCACCGCGCCGAAAGGGAAAGCGCCATGCGCACGCCCCGTACGACCACCCGCGAACCGGCGCCACCCGCCCGTGAACCGGCACCGCCCGCCCGGCGCCGGGGCGCGGGCCTCCTCCTCGCCGCCGTGACCTCGCTCGGCCTCGTCGCCGCGAGCGTCCCGGCCGCCGAGGCCCACGCCCGTCCCGCGCCGGCCCGCGCCGCGAGCGCCTACGACTCCGTCGATCCGTTCATCGGCACGAAGCTCGACACGACGCAGAACAAGGGCAACAGCGCCTACGGCAACACCTGGCCGGGTGCCGCGCTGCCCTTCGGCATGGTTCAGTCGAGCCCGACGACGTACCGCACCTCGGACGGCGACCAGAAGGGCGGCTACGAGTACACGGCCGACAAGCTGCGCGGCTTCGGCATGACGCGCCTGTCGGGCACGGGCTGCGAAGGCCGGTTCAGCGCCTTCGACTTCCCCGTCCTGCCGTACACGGGCGCCCTCCCGGACAGCGGCCTGCCGCGCAGTCCCGCCGCCGACATCACCTCGTACTACCTCGACTACGACCACGCCGCCGAGGACGCCGCGCCCGGTTACTACCGCGCGGGGCTCGGCAACGGCGTGACCGCCGAGCTGACGGCGACGACGCGGTCGGCCGTGAGCCGGTACGCCTTCCCGCGCGACGGCGACAGCGCGACGCTGCTGCTCGACGTGGCCGGCTCCAACAACAAGGTCTACGACAGCCACGTCAGCGTCTCCGGGCGGACGGTGAGCGGCTGGGTCGAGGCCGCCTCGGTGTGCGAGGGCGGCGGCCACTACCGCGCGTACTTCTCCACCACCTTCGACAAGCCTTTCACCGCGCACGGTACGTGGGCGGGCGACAGCGTCACGCCCGGCGCGGACAGCGCGGACGGCGGCGACCGGAAGCACGGCGCGGGCGCCTGGCTCACCTTCGCGCGCGGCACGAAGGTCACCTCGCACACCGGGCTGAGCTACGTCGACGTGGACGGCGCCGCGGCCAACGTACGGGCCGAGAGCGCCGGACAGTCCTTCGACGCCGTCCGCGCCGGGGCCCGCCGCGCCTGGGAGCGCAACCTCGGGACCATCCGGACCGAGGGCGGTACGGCGGCGGAGCGGACGAAGTTCTACACGGCCCTGTACCACGCGCAGTTGCACCCCAACGTCACCGACGACGTCTCGGGCCGCTACCCCGGCTACGACGGCAAGGTGCACACGGTCGCGCGCGGCCACCACGTCTACACGACGTACTCCGGCTGGGACACCTACCGCGGGCAGGCGCAGTTGCTCGCGCTGCTCTTCCCGAAGATCGGCGACGACGTCAACCAGTCGCTCGTGGACATGGTCGAGCAGACCGGCACCTGGCCCAACTGGCCGCACCTGAACCAGGCGCAGCAGAAGATGACCGGGGACTCGCTCCAGGCGGTGCTCTCCGCGATCGACGCCTTCGGCAGCACGCACTACGACCGCGAGGGCGCGCTGCGCTCGATGGTGCAGACGCAGTCGCTCCCCGCCACGAACACGCGGCGCACGGCGGCGCTCCAGTACTTCGGCACGGGTTTCGTGGAGAACGCGAAGGGCGACTCGGCGACCTCGAAGACGCTGGAGTACGCGATCGACGACTTCGCGATCGCCCAACTGGCCGGACGACTGGGCGAGAGGGACACCGAGAGCCGGTTCATGGCGCGCGCGCAGAACTGGCGCAACGTCTTCGACCCGGTCACCCAGGAGATACGGCCGCGCTCGCGGAACGGTTTCGACCGGGCCTTCGATCTCGGCCAGCGCGGCAACCAGTTCGACCAGGCGACCGGTTACCAGTACGGCTGGATGGTGCCGCAGAACGTCGGCGGGCTCATCGCCGCACGCGGCGGCGAGGCGAAGGTGAGTGCCGAACTCGACGAGCACCTGAGCCAGTTGGACGCGGGGGTGTACGGCACGAAGGGCGCCTACCTCTCCAACCAGCCGAGCTTCTCCACCCCGTACGTCTACAACTGGCTGCGCCAGCCCGCGAAGACGGGCGACACACTGCGGCGCGCGACGAGCGAGATGTACGGCACGGGCCCCGACGGCCTGCCGGGCAACGACGACCTCGGCGCGCTCTCCGCCTGGTACGTGTGGGCCAACCTCGGTCTCAGCCCCACCATTTACGGCACCGCGAACCTGGTCCTGAGCGCCCCGCTGTTCGACAAGGTGACGATCCGCAGCCAGGACAGCGCGCGCACGCTGCGCCTCACCGCGCCGGGCACGACGGGCGACCGCCCGTACGTGTCCTCCCTCAAGGTCAACGGCCGTACGAGCACGGCGAGCTGGGTCGGCGAGGACTTCGCGCGACGCGGCGGGACGCTCGACTTCACGATGGCCGCGAAGCCGGGCGCCTGGGGCACGAAGGCCGGTGACGTACCGCCGTCGTACGACGCGGGCTCCGACGCGCGCAACGACGTCGGGACGACGGCGGACGGCGCGACGTCGGCGGGTTCGCTCGACCTGAGCGACAATTCCCTGTCCCGCGAGCGCCTTTCGGCGGCGGGCGCGGCTCCCGGGGCGCAGATCCCGCTGGGCGACACGGGCGTGACCTTCACCTGGCCGCGCACCGCCCCCGGCGAGCCGGACAACTGGATCCCGCACGGCCAGCGGATCGCTCTCGGCGGCCCCCGGGGCACGGCGGCGACCGGGATCTCCTTCCTCGGCCTCGCCACGAACGGCCCGGCCCAGGGCACGGCGCGCGTCGAGTACACGGACGGCACCACGCAGGATGTCACCCTGGCACTCACCGACTGGACCCCCGGCACCGACTACCGCTTCGGCAATGTGCCGCTCGTGGAGACGACGGGCCGCAACCGCGCGGACGGCACCGCCGACACGACCCGCACGGTCGTCTTCGGCACGGCCCCCGAAGCGCTCGACCCGGCGAAGCGCGTGAAGGCCGTGGTCCTGCCCCAGGGCAGCGACAAGGGCGTCCTGCACGTCTTCGACGCCGCCCTCACCACCAAGCCCCTCCCGACGACGGAGGACTGACCCGCCCCACGGCCGAGAACCACCCGGCCCGGCCCCGCACCGCGCGGGGCCGGGCCGGTCCTACGCCACCGCGCGCAGGCTCGTGAGCAGGGCGAGCGGGGTGGCCGCCGCCCAGGCCTGCGGGCTGCACGCGTGGGGGTAGGGGACCGGGCGCGGGTGCAGGGAGCGGTCGTACCCGGCCAGCACCTCCGGGAGGCGCCCGCCGTGGTGGGCGGCGGTCTCCGCGAGTGCCGCCGTGAGGGTGCGCACGGCCTCCCGCATCCCGTAGCGGGCGAGGCCGAGGGCGATGACCGCGTTGTCGTGCGGCCAGGCGCTGCCCCGGTGGTAGGAGAGCGGGTGGTGGGCGGGCTGGCCCGTGGCGAGCGTGCGCACCGCCCAGCCGGAGAAGAAGTCGGGCTCCAGCAGGCGGGCGCCGACGCGGCGGGCGCGGTCCTCGTCGAGGATGCCCGACCACAGCAGGTGGCCCGCGTCCGAGGCGAGGCCGTCGACCTGGCGGCCCTTTCCGTCCAGGGCGAGCGCGGGGAAGTCCTGCTCGGTGAGCCAGAAGTCGCGGGCGAAGCGCTCGCGCAGCGCCGCCGCCGTCTCCTCCAGACGCAGGGCGTAGGCGGGGTCGTCCCAGTGCTCCCTGGCGAGCCGGGCGGTGCGCAGCAGCGCGTCGTAGGCGTAGCCCTGGGCCTCCACGACGGCGACCGGGCCCTCGGCCTGGGTGCCGTCGCGGAAGCAGATCGCCCCGGCCGAGTCCTTCCAGTTCTGGTTGACGAGGCCGTCCGGGTCGGGCTGGTAGACGAGGTAGCCGTGCGCGTCGAGTCCGCCGTCGCCGTGCATCCAGTCCACGGCGGCGCGCGCGTGCCGTTGCAGCTCGCGGGCGGGACCCGGGTCGCCGGTCGTCTCGGTGTAGGCGCCGAGCAGCGCGAGGAAGAGCGGGGTGGCGTCCACCGAGCCGTAGTAGCGCCCGTAGGGCACCTGGCGGAAGTGCGCGAGTTCGCCGTGGCGCACCTCGTGCACGATGCGGCCCGGTTCCTCGCCGCGCTCCGCGTCGTAGCCGGTGCCCTGGAGGGCGGCGAGCGCCCGCAGGGTCGCGGCGGCGGTCGCGGGGCGGTAGGGCAGGACGAAGAACGAGGTGAGCAGCGAGTCGCGGCCGAAGAGGGTGAGGAACCAGGGCACCCCGGCGGCCGGGACCGACAGTTCCTCACCCGCCGGGCCGTGCGCCGTGACGCGCAGCCGGTCGAGGTCGTCGAGCCCGCGCAGGCACGCCTCGGCGAGTCCCGGGGGCGCCTGCGGCGGCACCGGCAGGCTCCGGTCACCGGCGTTCGCACGGGAGCGTGCGGCGAGTGCGGCGGGGTC
>NZ_JAAGLR010001056.1 GCF_010548245.1 Streptomyces sp. SID11385 | reverse complement strand
GGCGAGAAGCGCGCGCGCGGCGGCAGGCTCACCACCCTGCGCTCCGGCGTGGGGCAGGGACTACGGCGCGGGCGTGACGGTGCCCGCGCGGCGGTCGGCTTCCTCGCCGACCGCATCATCGAGACCGCGCCCCGTGTGCCGGTGCGCGATCTCGCCACTCTTCGCCGCCAGTTCCCGGGCCTCGGCCCGGAGGAACTGGCCGACAAACTCGTGAGCGGCGCGGCCCGCTCGGCCTCCGCCGTCGGCGCCTCGGTCGGCGCCGCCGCGATGATGCCCGTACCGCCCGCGCTGCCGGCCGAACTCGCCGCCGAGATCACCGCGGTCGCCGCGATCGAGCTGAAGCTCGTCGCCGAACTCCACGAGGTCTACGGGCACCGCCCGCCGGGCACGCGCGCGCAGCGCAGCGCCGCCTACCTCACCGCCTGGACCCAGGAACGCGGTTTCGACTTGAGCAAACCGCTCTCGCTCACCGCCGGAGGGCTCAGCGGTCAGGCGGCACGCGAACTGCGGCAGCAGATCATGAAGCGGACGATCCGCAATCTGCCGAACCTCGTGCCGTTCATGATCGGTGCCGCCGTGGGCGCGTACATGAACCGCAGGGACACCCGGAAGCTCGCCGAGCACGTGCGGGAGGACCTGCGGGGGCGGGCGATCGCCTGGGAGCGCCTGGAGGGGCTGCCGGCGCTGGAGGCGCCGCAGGAGCCGTACCCGGGGCTGCCGGGTCCCCGCGGCGACGCCGAGTCCTGAGGGGCGGGAAGCCACCGAGGTGGCCGGGCCCCCAAAATCTTGGTCAAGCCCCCGGAGGGCTCAGGCCGCCGGGCTCGTCTCCCGTGCCGCCTCGATCGCGTCGAGGAGCCGCCGCGGCTCGCGCGTGGAGAGGTAGAGGTACGGGGTGGGGTCGGCCGGGTCCGTGACCGGGACGCGCACCGCCGTCGGGATGTAGGCGCGCAGCAGCATGAACGCCCGCGGGTCCGCCTTGTGCAGCCGCCACTCGCGCGCCGCCTCGCGGTCCAGGATCTCTCCCTCGCCCAGCGCCGTCACCGGGAGCTTCGCCTCCTCGGCGACGAGCGCGCCGCCCACGACGCGGATGCGCACCGAGCCGTACGAGCTGGTGATCACCGCCGACACGGCGGCCCCCGCGACGAGCGCGCCGAGCAGGGGCAGGGTCCCGAACGGCAGCGCCACGAGGGCGCAGACGATCCCGACCAGGACACAGACCGCCCACCACGAACGGGGCGCCGTCAGACGTTCTTCGTAAGGCTGCATGAATCCAAGCTTGGCACGGCGACCTGTGCCCCCTCGCGGCGCGGGTAGGGTCGGGCGCCGGACACCGTACGTGCGCACGTGCTGCCCGTCCGTACGGCGCAGGCGCACGGGCGGTACCCGTCCGTGCCGCCGGACAGAAGTCACCGGAGTGAACAGTGAACCCTGAGCCCCTGACCGTGCCGCTGCGGCGGCTCGACCCCGACGTGCCGCTGCCCGCCTACGGGCACCCCGGCGACGCGGGCGCCGACCTCGTGACGACCGAGGCGGCCGTGCTCGCCCCGGGCGAGCGCGCGGTCCTGCCGACGGGGATCGCGCTCGCGCTCCCCGAGGGCCACGCGGCCTTCGTGCACCCCCGCTCGGGGCTCGCGGCCCGGTGCGGGATCGCACTCGTGAATGCCCCGGGGACGGTGGACGCCGGGTACCGTGGGGAGATCAAGGTGATCGTGGTGAACCTCGATCCGCGCGAGCCCGTACGGTTCGAGCGCTTCGACCGGATCGCCCAGCTGGTGATCCAGCGCGTCGAACGGGCCACGTTCCGGGAGGTCGGCGAACTCCCCGGTTCGGTGCGGGCGGCGGGCGGTTTCGGGTCCACCGGCGGGCATGCGGCCGTGGGCGACGGCACGGGTGGGAACGGTTACGCTTCGGTCGTATCCGACCGGGAAGGACAGTGACGTGTTCGGACGTCGCAAGAACAGCGGTGCCGCGCAAGACGCGGAGAGCGAGACCGAGCAGGTCGCGGAGACGCAGGCGGCCGACGAGGACGCGGCGGTGCGCCGCAGCCTTCCGCCCGCCGCCCGGCCCGACGGGCCCTGGGACATCTCCGAGCTGCACGAGCCCGGTGAGGGGCGCGTCGACCTCGGCGGCCTCTTCGTGCCCGGAGTCGAGGGCATGGAGCTGCGGGTGGAGGTCGCGGGCGACGCGATCGTCGCCGCCACCGTCGTCCTCGGCGACAGCGCGGTACAGCTCCAGGGCTTCGCGGCCCCCAAGAACGAGGGCATCTGGGGCGAGGTGCGCGAGGAGATCGCGAGCGGCATCACCCGCCAAGGCGGCCTGATCGACGAGATCGAGGGCCCGCTCGGCTGGGAACTGCGCGCGCAGGTCCCGATCCAGCTCCCCGACGGCAAGAGCGGTCAGCAGGTCGTCCGCTTCGTCGGCGTCGACGGCCCGCGCTGGTTCCTGCGCGGGGTCATCTCCGGCCAGGGCGCGGTGCAGCCGCAGGCCGCCGGGGTCCTGGAGCAGATCGTGCGCGACACGGTCGTCGTCCGCGGCGAGGGCCCGATGGCGCCCCGCGACCCGATCGTGCTCAAGCTCCCCGAGGACGCCCAGATGGTGCCCGAGGGCGTGCAGCAGGACCGCCAGGGCTCGGGGTCCCGCTTCGGCGGCGACATGGGCCAGCTCGCCCGGGGACCGGAGATCACCGAGATCCGCTGAGCGAGCGCAGGACGCCGTACGGCCGCGTACGGCCAAGGACGAAGACGAAGGGGCCGCACTCCCACTCCGGGAGTGCGGCCCCTTCGGCGTTCCCCGGTACGCGTGAACTGCGAAAAGTCCCGACGGGACAAGTGTCCCTATGAGACAGAAGAGGAGTACGGTGGAAGGCATGAAGGCCGAGGAGACGCGGCGGGCACAGGCGCCCGCACCCGAGGACCGCAGGCGCCGCAAGGCCCTGCGGACCAGGGAGGCGCTGGCCCGCGCGGCGATGGAACTGATCCTCGAAGAGGGGCTCGACTCCGTCACCGTCGAGGCGATCGCCGAGCGCGCGGACGTCACCCGGCGCACGTTCAGCCGGTACTTCTCCGGCAAGGAGGAGGCCGCGCTCGACTTCGCGCGCGCCGACACCGAGCGCATCAACGCGGCCCTGCGCGCCCGCCCGGCGCACGAACCGCCGCTGCCCGCCTACCGCGCGGCCGTCGCCGACTGGCTCGCCGACCCCGTCTACGCCTGGCAGGACAGCCCCGGATACGCGGGGATCTTCGCGCTCATCGACAGCGAACCCACCATGTTCGCCGCCTTCGAACGGGTACGCGTCGCCGCCCAGCACGAGTCGGTCCGCATCCTCGCGGCACGCCTCGGCGTCGACCCCGAGCGCGATCCGCGCCCGGCGGCCGTCGTCGGCGCGGCCGCGGGTGTCCTCCTCGCGGCCCTCCGGCTCTGGGCCCGCGGCGGCAACGAGGCGGGCGAGGACCGCCCCGCCCTCGTCGACCGCGTCTACGCGACCCTCGTCACCGAGGCGGGCCGGGTCCCGGTCCCGCCGCAGCACAGCACGGAAAGCGACATTCCATGAGCACCAACGACACCAGCAGCACCGGCACGAGCCCCGTCGACACCACCGAGTTCGCCGGCAAGACCGCCTTCGTCACGGGCGGCGCCTCCGGCATCGGCCTCGCCACCGCCCAGCGCCTCGGGCGCGGCGGCGCGAAGGTCGTCGTCGCCGACTACAACAAGGACGGCGCCGAGGCGGCCGTCGCCGCGCTGAAGAAGGAGGGCGTGGAGGCCGCCGCCGTCGCGGTCGACGTCACCGACGCCGCGTCCGTCGAGGCGGCCGTCGACTTCGCCGTGAAGACCTTCGGCGGCCTCGACCTCGCCGTCAACAACGCGGGCATCAGCGGCGAGAGCTCCCCGACCGGCGAGTACTCCATCGGCAACTGGGACCGCGTCATCGCCACCAACCTCAGTGGCGTCTTCTACGGCATGCGCTACCAGATCCCGGTCATGGCCGCCGCGGGCAAGGGCGCGATCGTCAACACCGCCTCCATCCTCGGCTCCGTCGGCTTCCCGAACGCCGTCGCCTACTCCTCCGCGAAGCACGGCGTCATCGGCCTCACCAAGACCGCCGCCATGGAGTACGCGACGCAGGGCATCCGCATCAACGCGGTCGGCCCCGGCTTCATCGAGACGCCGCTCCTGAAGGACATGGACGAGGCCGCCCACGAGGGCCTCGTCTCGCTCCACCCGGCCGGCCGCCTCGGCACGGCCGAGGAGGTCGCGGAGGTCATCGCCTTCCTCCTCTCCGACCGCGCGTCCTTCGTCATGGGCAGCTACCACCTGGTGGACGGCGGCTACACGGCGCGCTGAGCAACCCCTGGCCGGAGGGGCGATTCCCAGCCCCTCCGGCGTGTGAGGAGCGGAGGCCGGGGCGGAGTCCCGGGAAGGCCACGAGGCGAAGGCGTCAGAGTCCCGTCAAGGTCGCCCCCGCAAACCCGGCCAGGGCGACAGCTCCGCCCGCCACCACGGACAATGCAGATATGGCCCGCGGCAAACTCCGTATCTACCTCGGCTCCGCCCCCGGCGTCGGCAAGACCTACGCCATGCTCGCGGAGGCCCACCGCCGCCTGGAGCGCGGCACCGACGTCGTCGTCGGCTACGTCGAGCACCACGCCCGGCCCCGTACCGAAGTGCTCCTCACCGGCCTCGAAGAGCTGCCCCGCGCCCACCACACGCACCGTGACGCCGAGTTCACCGAGATGGACGTCGACGCGGTCCTGCGCCGCGCCCCCGCCGTCGTACTCGTCGACGAACTCGCCCACACCAACGTCCCGGGCGCCCGCAACGCCAAGCGCTGGCAGGACGTCGAAGAGCTGCTCGCCGCCGGGATCGACGTCGTCTCGACCGTCAACATCCAGCACCTCGAATCGCTCGGCGACGTGGTCGAGTCGATCACCGGCGTCACCCAGCGCGAGACCGTGCCCGACGAGGTCGTGCGCCGCGCGGACCAGATCGAGCTCGTCGACATGTCGCCCCAGGCGCTGCGCCGCCGCCTCGCGCACGGCAACGTCTACGCCCCCGACAAGGTCGACGCGGCCCTCGCCAACTACTTCCGCCCCGGCAACCTCACCGCGCTGCGCGAGCTGGCCCTGCTGTGGACCGCCGACCGCGTCGACGAGTACCTCCAGCAGTACCGGGGCGAGCACAACATCGAGTCGACCTGGCAGGCCCGCGAACGCATCGTCGTCGGCATCACGGGCGGCCCCGAGGGGCGCACCCTCATCCGCCGTGCCGCGCGCATGGCGGCCAAGGGCTCGGGCAGCGAGATCCTCGCCGTCTACATCGCGCGCAGCGACGGCCTCACCGCCGCGAGCCCCAAGGAGCTGGCCGTCCAGCGCACGCTGGTCGAGGACCTCGGCGGCACCTTCCACCACGTGATAGGCGACGACATACCGGCCGCGCTGCTCGACTTCGCGAAGGGCGTCAACGCCACCCAGATCGTCCTCGGCTCCTCGCGCCGCCGCAGCTGGCAGTACGCGCTCGGGCCCGGCGTCGGCATGACGGTCGCCCGCGAGTCGGGCCCCGACCTCGACGTGCACATCGTCACGCACGAGGCGGCGGCGAAGGGCCGCGGCCTGCCGGTCGCGCGCGGCGCCCGCCTCGGCCGCTCCCGCATCCTCACCGGCTGGCTCGTCGGCGTCGGCGGGCCCGTCCTCCTCGCCCTCGTGCTGCGCTCGCTCGACGAGGGCCCTGGACTCGCCAACGACGTCCTTCTCTTCCTCTTCCTCACCGTGGGCGCCGCCCTCCTCGGCGGCCTCGTCCCCGCGCTCGCCTCGGCGGCCGTCGGCTCCCTGCTGCTGAACTTCTGGTTCACGCCGCCGACGCACACGTTCACCATCAGCGACCCCTCGAACATCGTCGCGATCGTCATCTTCTTCTCGGTCGCGGTCGCGGTCGCCTCCGTCGTGGACCTCGCGGCCCGCCGCACCCACCAGGCGGCCCGCCTGCGCGCCGAGTCGGAGATCCTCTCCTTCCTGGCGGGGGACGTGCTACGGGGCGAGACGACGCTCGGCGCGCTCCTCGACCGCGTCCGCGAGACGTTCGCGATGCACTCGGTGGCCCTCCTGGAGCGCGAGGGCGACCGCGAGCCGTGGACGCAGGCGGGGAGCGTGGGCCCGGAGCCCGCCGCGCGCCCCGAGGACGCCGACGTCGACATGCCCGTGGGCGACCACATGGCGCTCGCCCTCTCCGGCCGTGTCCTGCCCGCCGCCGACCGCAGGGTCCTCGCCGCCTTCGCCGCGCAGTCGGCCGTCGTCCTGGACCGCGAGCGCCTTCAGCGGCAGGCCCGCCAGGCCCGCACCCTCGCCGAGGGCAACCGCATCCGCACCGCACTGCTCGCCGCCGTCAGCCACGACCTGCGCACGCCGCTCGCCGCGATCAAGGCCGCGGTGACCTCGCTGCGCGCCGAGGACGTCGCGTGGTCCGAGGAGGACCGCGACGCCCTCCAGGAGGCCATCGAGAACGGCGCCGACCGGCTCGACCACCTCGTCGGCAACCTGCTCGACATGTCCCGCCTCCAGACCGGCACCGTGGCCCCGCTCATCCGCGAGATCGACCTGGACGAGGTCGTCCCGATGGCCCTCGGCGGCCTGCCCCCCGACGCCCTCGTGGACCTCGACGTGCCCGAGACGCTGCCGATGGTCGCCGTCGACGCGGGACTCCTGGAGCGCGCGGTCGGCAACGTGGTCGAGAACGCCGTGAAGTACAGCCCGCCCCGCACCCCCGTCCTCGTCGCCGCGAGCACCCTCGGCGACCGCGTCGAACTCCGCGTGGTCGACCGCGGCCCCGGCGTCCCGGACGAGGCCAAGGACCGCATCTTCGAGCCCTTCCAGCGCCACGGCGACGCCCCGCGCGGCTCGGGCGTCGGCCTCGGCCTCGCCGTCGCCCGCGGCTTCACCGAGGCGCTCGGCGGCACCCTCTCCGCCGAGGACACCCCGGGCGGCGGCCTCACGATGGTCCTCACCCTGCCGGTGGCGGCCCGGCGCCGCCCCAAGGAGCACGACGGCTCCGGGCCGGGCGAGGGCGGCTCCGGCCTGCCGCCCCGGCCCCCCGCGAACCCCGCGTCCCCCGTATCCTCCGCGAACCCCGCATCCCCCTCCTCGCCCGACAGAAAGGCGGCTCGTTCATGACCCGCGTGCTGGTGGTGGACGACGAGCCGCAGATCGTCCGCGCGCTCGTGATCAACCTCAGGGCGCGCCACTACGAGGTGGACGCCGCCGCCGACGGCGCCGCGGCCCTCCAGCTCGCGGCGGCCCGCCACCCCGATGTCGTCGTGCTCGACCTCGGGCTGCCCGACATGGACGGCGTCGAGGTGATCCGCGGGCTGCGCGGCTGGACCCGTGTACCGATCCTCGTGCTCTCCGCACGGCACAGCTCCGACGAGAAGGTCGAGGCGCTCGACGCGGGCGCCGACGACTACGTCACCAAGCCCTTCGGCATGGACGAGCTGCTCGCCCGCCTCCGCGCCGCCGTGCGCCGCGCGGAGCCCGCCGGGGGAGAGGGCGAGATCGTCGTCGAGACGGAGAACTTCCACGTCGACCTCGCCGCGAAGAAGGTGCGGCGCGAGGGCCGCGACATCCGCCTCACGCCCACCGAATGGCACCTCCTGGAGGTCCTGGTGCGCAACGCGGGGCGCCTGGTGGGGCAGAAACAGCTGCTCCAGGAGGTCTGGGGACCCTCGTACGGGACCGAGACGAACTACCTCCGCGTGTACATGGCACAGTTGCGGAGGAAACTGGAGAAGGACCCCGCCCACCCCCGGCACTTCCTCACCGAGCCGGGCATGGGGTACCGGTTCGAGAAGTGACTCCCGGGTTCGTGACCTGAGCGCGGGGAAGAAGAGCAAGCATGGGGGACACCCCTCCCCCCGTCCCCGATAGGCTGCGCATCATGAGCGGAACTCCCAGGCCGGGCAGGCCGGAGAAGGCGGAACGACCGGCGGGTCGGCTGCGCCGCATGCTGGACCGCCTCTCCACGCCGCAGGAGGAACTGGAGTCCGAAGAACTTCAGGAGGACGCCCAGACGACCACGGGCTGTACGCGTATCGCCGCGACCGGCGACCGGCAGCTCGTCACGGTAACTGGTACCTTGCGCACGGTCACCCTGCAGCCGCGCGCCGGGGTCCCGGCCCTGGAGGCCGAACTCTTCGACGGCACGGCCCCACTCGACGTCGTATGGCTCGGCAGGCGCTCCATCACGGGGATAGAACCGGGGCGCAAGCTGATCGCCTCGGGCCGGGTCTGCATGAATCATGGCCGTAGGGTGCTGTTCAACCCGAAGTACGAACTCAAGCCCCTCGGACGGGAGTAACCGGTGACGTCCCTCGACAAGCCGACCAGCCACCGGAAGCAGGACGGACCACCGGGCGCGACGGCCCAGGAAGCGGCCGACCGGGCCGTGACCGAGGCCGCGCTGCTCGAAGCCTTCGGCGGCCTGCGCGGCATGATCGAAACGGTCGTCCCCGGGCTGCTCTTCGTCACGATCTTCACGATCGACAAGGACCTGAAGGTCTCCGCCTTCTCGGCGCTCGGCGTCTCGATCGTCCTCGGGCTCGCGCGGCTCGTGCAGCGCGGGACCATCAAGCACGCCTTCTCGGGCGTCTTCGGCGTCGGCTTCGGCGTCCTCTTCGCGATGTTCACGGGCAACGCGAAGGACTTCTACCTGCCGGGCATGATCTACACCTTCGGGCTGGCGCTCGCGTACATCCTCACGACGCTCGCCGGTGTCCCGCTGATCGGCCTCATCCTGGGCCCGATCTTCAAGGAGAACCTCTCCTGGCGCACCCGCAACCCCGGCCGCAAGAAGGCGTACGCGCGCTCCAGCTGGGCCTGGGGCCTGATCCTCCTCCTGAAGTGCGCGATCCTCTTCCCGCTCTACTGGTGGGGGAACACGACCTCGCTGGGCTGGGTCCTCGTCGCCCTCAAGATCCCCCCCTTCCTCCTCGCGGTCTGGCTCACCTGGATCTTCCTCGCGAAGGCCCCACCGCCGATCGACGTCTTCGCGGAGATGGAGGCCGAGGAAGCGGAACGGGCGAAGAAGCCAGAGGCCGAATAACCCGGGCCACCTTCCAGTCCCTCCGGCGCACGAGGAGCGGGGCCCGAAAATTCTGGCCGTGCGGCGCTTGAGGAGTGGGGCCCGAAAATCAAGCCCCTCCGGCGTTTGAGGAGCGGGGTCCGGGGCGGAGCCCCGAATCCGGGGGCCCGGGGGCAGCGCCCCCGGAACCCCGGCGGGCGCCCACTACTCGCGAGAAACGTCTGCCCCGGACTCCCGCCCCGAAAGAAGCGTTTCGAGCTGCTCCTCCCGCGACTGCGCCGCCACGAAGAGCAGTTCGTCCCCCGCCTCCAGATGATCCTCGACGGTCGGCGCCAGCACCCGCGTCCCCCGGATGATCGTCACGAGCGACGTGTCCTCGGGCCACCGCACCTCCCCGACCCGTGTCCCCGCCAGCTCCGACTCCGGCGGCAGAGTCAGCTCCACGAGGTTCGCGTCCCCGTGGCTGAAGCGCAGCAGCCGTACGAGATCGCCGACGCTCACCGCCTCCTCGACCAGGGCCGACATCAGGCGCGGCGTCGAGACGGCGACGTCCACGCCCCAGGACTCGTTGAAGAGCCACTCGTTCTTCGGGTTGTTGACGCGCGCGACCACGCGCGGCACCGCGTACTCCGTCTTGGCGAGCAGCGAGACCACGAGGTTGACCTTGTCGTCACCCGTCGCGGCGATCACGACGTTGCAGCGCTGCAGCGCCGCCTCGTCGAGCGAGGTGATCTCGCAGGCGTCCGCCAGCAGCCACTCGGCGCGCGGCACCCGCTCCACCGAGATCGCGGTGGGCGTCTTGTCGATGAGCAGGACCTCGTGCCCGTTCTCCAGGAGTTCCCCGGCGATGGAACGGCCCACGGCCCCGGCCCCGGCGATGGCGATCCTCATCACTGACCGCCTTCCTGCGGACCCTCGGCGAAGGCCGCCTCGACCCGCTCCACGTCGTCGCTGCGCATCATCACGTGCACGAGGTCCCCGTCCTGCACCACCGTCTGCGAGGTCGGCAGCATCGCCTCGCCGAGCCGCGTGAGGAACGCGACCCGTACCCCGGTCTCCTCCTGGAGCCGGCTCACCTTCTGCCCGATCCACGCCTCGGTCGCGTACACCTCGGCGAGTTCCACCGCGCCGGTCGGATCGCGCCACAGCGGCTCCGCGCCGGAGGGCAGCAGACGCCGCAGCATCTGGTCGGCCGTCCACCGCACCGTCGCGACGGTCGGGATGCCGAGCCGCTGGTAGACCTCGGCGCGGCGCGGGTCGTAGATACGGGCGGCGACGTGCTCGATGCCGAACATCTCGCGGGCGACGCGCGCCGCGATGATGTTCGAGTTGTCGCCGCTGCTCACGGCGGCGAAGGCGCCCGCCTCCTCGATGCCCGCCTCGCGAAGGGTGTCCTGGTCGAAGCCGATGCCGGTCACCCGCCGCCCGCCGAACCCTGAGCCGAGACGGCGGAAGGCGGTGGGGTCGCGGTCGACGACGGCGACCGTGTGCCCCTGCTGCTCCAAGGTCTGCGCGAGAGCGGAACCCACTCTCCCGCAGCCCATAATGACGATGTGCACGACCGTCCTTCCGGCTGAATCGACTCGGGCGGCCCTCGCGGGCCGGTCCGGGGAGCCTCCCCGCCGTGCGGACGGGCCGGCCCGCGATTTCCGGACAAGGGGCCAAGCTACACACGTCCCGCGGCGGGTACGTATCCGCCCGCCCACCGGACCCGTGTCGCGTCAAGGCCGCGTCAAAGTTCGCGCGTAAGCGTTAGGACTTCGCAAGGACGGGGGGTGGGAGGTGGGTGTGCGCCTGTTCGAGCCCTTAGGATCGCCGCCGTGTCCAAATTGACCGACGTGCCCAAACGGCTCCTTATCGGGCGCGCACTGCGCAGTGACAGGCTCGGCGAGACCCTGCTGCCCAAGCGCATCGCTCTTCCCGTCTTCGCCTCCGACCCGCTCTCCTCCGTGGCGTACGCGCCCGGCGAGGTGCTGCTGGTGCTCTCGGTGGCGGGCGTGTCGGCCTACCACTTCAGTCCCTGGATCGCGGCGGCCGTGGTCCTCCTCATGTTCACGGTGGTCGCCTCGTACCGCCAGAACGTCCACGCGTACCCGAGCGGCGGCGGCGATTACGAGGTCGCCACGACGAACCTCGGCCCCCGCGCGGGCCTCACCGTCGCGAGCGCCCTGCTCGTCGACTACGTGATGACCGTCGCCGTCTCCGTCTCCTCCGGCGTCGAGAACCTCGGCTCGGCGATCCCGTTCGTCGTCGAGCACAAGGTGCTGTGCGCGCTCGTCGTCGTGTTCCTCCTCACTGTCATGAACCTGCGAGGTGTACGGGAGTCGGGCAAGCTCTTCGCGATCCCGACGTACATCTTCGTCGGCGGCGTCTTCCTCATGATCGTCTGGGGCATCGTCCGCGGCGTCTTCATGGGCGAGGACCTGAGCGCGCCGACCGCCGACTACACGATCAAGGCCGAGCACAAGGGCATCGCCGGTTTCGCCCTCGTCTTCCTCCTCCTGCGCGCCTTCTCCTCCGGCTGCGCCGCGCTCACCGGCGTCGAGGCGATCAGCAACGGGGTCCCCGCCTTCCGCAAGCCGAAGAGCAAGAACGCCGCCGCCACCCTCGCCCTCATGGGCCTGCTCGCGGTCACGATGTTCTGCGGGATCATCGGGCTCGCGATGGCCTCGCACGTACGGATGGCGGAGAACCCGGCCGCCGACCTGCTGCACCACGGCGTCCCCGTGGGCGGCGGCTTCGTGCAGGACCCGGTCATCACGCAGGTCGCCTCGGCCGTCTTCGGCAACGGCACGTTCTTCTTCGTCGTGCTCGCCGCGGCGACGGCGCTCGTCCTCTTCCTCGCCGCGAACACCGCGTACAACGGCTTCCCGCTGCTCGGCTCGATCCTCGCCCAGGACCGCTACCTGCCGCGCCAGCTCCACACCCGCGGCGACCGGCTCGCCTTCTCCAACGGCATCGTCCTCCTCGCGGGCGCCGCGGCCCTGCTCCTCGCGATCTACGGAGCCGACTCGACCCGCCTGATCCAGCTCTACATCGTCGGGGTCTTCGTCTCCTTCACGCTCAGCCAGACCGGCATGGTGCGGCACTGGAACCGTCTCCTGGCCACCGAGCGCGATGAGGCCGCGCGCCGCCGGATGCACCGCGCGCGCGGCATCAACGCCTTCGGCGCCTGCCTCACCGGCATCGTCCTCGTCGTCGTGCTCATCACGAAGTTCACGCACGGCGCCTGGGTCGCGGTCCTCGGCATGGTCATCTTCTACGGAACGATGACCGCGATCCGCAAGCACTACGACCGCATCAGCGAGGAGATCGCCCTGCCCGCGCCGGGCACCGAGGACACCGAGGACGTGCTGCGCCCCTCGCGCGTGCACAGCGTCGTCCTCGTCTCGCGCCTCAGCCGGCCGACGATACGAGCCCTCTCCTACGCCCGCCTCATGCGCGCCGACTCCCTCGAAGCCCTCACCGTCGGTGTCGACCCGAGCGAGACGAAGGCCCTGCGCGCCGAGTGGGAACAGCGCGGTATCGAGATCCCCCTCAAGATCCTCGACTCCCCGTACCGCGAGATCACCCGCCCCGTCATCGGGTACGTGAAGCGGCTGCGCAAGGAGAACCCGCGCGACGTCGTGAGCGTGATCATCCCCGAGTACGTCGTCGGCCACTGGTACGAACACCTGCTCCACAACCAGAGCGCCCTGCGTCTCAAGGGCCGCCTGCTCTTCACCCCCGGCGTCATGGTCACCTCGGTCCCGTACCAGCTCGAATCCTCCGAGGCCGCCAAGCGCCGCGTGCGCCGCCGCCAGAACTGGTCCGCGCCCGGCGCCGTGCGCCGCGGCCCGGTCGAGCGCAGGACGAAGGAGCCGGCGGGAGCGAAGCCCAAGGACTGAGGGGCGGTCCGTCGGCGCGCGGCGGCCCCGTAGACTGGAAGGCTGTTGCCCTCGGCGATCCGCACCCCCCCTTTGTTCAGGAGCCCCCTCCCCATGCAGGCAGAACCGAAGAAACCGCAGTCCGGGGCCTCCCTGGTGGGTCAGGAGTACGAGGTCGAGGTCGGTCCCGTCGCGCACGGCGGGCACTGCGTCGCCCGTACCGAGGAGGGCCGCGTCCTGTTCGTACGGCACACGCTGCCGGGCGAGCGCGTCGTCGCGCGCGTCACGGACGGCGCCGAGGACTCCCGCTTCCTGCGCGCCGACGCCGTCGAGATCCTCGACGCCTCGAAGGACCGCGTCGAGGCCCCGTGCCCCTTCGCCGGGCCGGGGCGCTGCGGCGGCTGCGACTGGCAGCACGCGAAGCCGGGCGCGCAGCGCCGTCTCAAGGCCGACGTCCTGCGCGAGCAGCTCGAACGCCTCGCCGGGCTCACGCCCGAGCAGGCCAACTGGGACGGCACCGTCCTCCCGGCCGAGGGCGACAAGCTCCCGGCGGGCGAGGTGCCCGCGTGGCGCACCCGCGTCCAGTACGCGATCGACGAGGACGGCCGCGCGGGCCTGCGCCGCCACCGCTCCCACGAGGTGGAGCCCATCGACCGCTGCCTCATCGCGGCCGAGGGCGTCAGCGAACTCGGCATCGAGTCGCGCGACTGGAGCGGCATGGACACGGTCGAGGCGATCGCCGCGACCGGCTCCCAGGACCGCCAGGTCATCCTCACCCCGCGTCCCGGCGCCCGCCTGCCCCTCGTCCAACTCGACAAGCCCGTCTCGGTGCTGCGCGTGGACGAGAAGGACGGCGGCGTCCACCGCGTCCACGGCCGCGCTTTCGTCCGCGAGCGCGCCGACGAGCACACCTGGCGCGTCGGCAACGGCGGCTTCTGGCAGGTCCACCCGAAGGCGGCGGACACGCTGGTGCGCGCCGCGATGCAGGGCCTCACGCCGCGCAAGGGCGAGACGGCCCTGGACCTGTACTGCGGCGTCGGCCTCTTCGCCGGAGCGCTGGCCGACCGCGTCGGCGAGAAGGGCGCGGTCCTCGGCATCGAGACCTCCAAGCGCGCCGTCGAGGACGCCCGCCACAACCTCGCCGACTACCCCCGCGTCCGCATCGAACAGGGCAAGGTCGACCAGGTCCTGCCCCGCACCGGCATCACCGAGGCCGACCTGATCGTCCTCGACCCCCCACGCGCGGGCGCCGGTAAATCCACCGTCCGCCACCTCACCACCCTCACCCCCCGCCGCATCGCCTACATCGCCTGCGACCCCGCCGCCCTGGCCCGCGACCTGAAGCACTTCGCGGAGAACGGGTACCGGGTACGGGTCCTGAGGGCGTTCGACTTGTTCCCGATGACGCAGCACTTCGAGGGCGTGGCGATCCTGGAACCGGTCGAGAAGGGGCGCTGAGCCGGGGCTCCGGCCGCTCTCCTGCCGACCCGGCCCGGCCCCTCGCGTGCGGAGGAGGCAGGGGCGGAGGGGCGCCCGTTGTCAGAGGGCGCCTGCGACGGCGGGGCAGTGGGCGAGGAGGTCGGCGGGGGTTGTGAGGACGGCGTCGGGGTGGGTGGCGAGGAGGGCCCCGGCGGAGGACTCGCCCCACAGGGCCGCCACGGCCATGACGCCGGCGGAGCGGGCGGCGGCGATGTCGGTGGTGGCGTCGCCGATCATCATGGCCTCCTCCGGCGCGGCGCCGAGCAGTTCGAGGGCGCGCAGGACGATGTCGGGGGCGGGCTTGGCCCGGGCCACCTCGTCGGAACCGAGGACGTGGTCGAAGCAGGGGAGGATGCCGAGCGCGTCCAGGAGGTGGCGTGGGACTGCCCGAGGAAGTCGGCCGAGACCGAGCCGAGTACCCGCGTGTAGTGCGCGGCAGGGCCGAGCAGCGGGCCGACCGTGTCGAGCAGGTGCCAGCCGAGATCCACGAGGGCACCGCCGCCGGAGAGGGCGCCGCGGGTGAACCAGCCGCCCGCGTCCGGTACCCCCTTGGCCCGTACCCACGTCGCCTCGATGTGCCGGATCTCGCCGGCCTCGCGTGCCACGGCGGCGCTCAGCGCGGAGATGTCGGCGCGGTGGCGGGCCGCGCTGCCCGCCAGGAGCGG
>NZ_JAAGLR010001021.1 GCF_010548245.1 Streptomyces sp. SID11385 | reverse complement strand
GCGGCCGGCTGCCAGGGCCGCGCCGGCTCCCGCCCCTCGGCCTTCCCCCCGTGCAGCACCACGACGGTGCACCGCCCGCCCCCGGGCGCGTCCCCGCCCCGCGCCGCCGCGCCGCGTACCGCTTCCCTGTCCGACACCTTCGTCCCCTTTCCGTCCGCCCGGACCCTACCGGGCTGATCCGTGGCCAAAGGTCCGGTGGACGGCTCGGGAGGGTCGTGCCCCGGCCCGCCGGGGCGAGCGGGGCCGCGCCCGGGACAACCCCCTAGCTGTCGTAGTCGACCGTCAGCTTCTCGGAGACGGGGAAGGTCTGGCAGGTCAGCACGTACCCGGCCGCGACTTCGTTCTCCTCCAGGGCGAAGTTGCGGCGCATGTCCGCCTCGCCCTCGGTGACGAGCGCGCGGCACGTGCCGCACACGCCGCCCTTGCACGCGAAGGGCAGGTCCGAGCGGGTGGCCTGGGCGCCGTCGAGGAGGGTGCGGTCGCGCGGCAGCGCGTCGGTCGTGGAGCGGCCGTCGAGGACGACGGTGACCTCGCTCGTGGGGCCGTCGGTGGTGGCGGCGCGGTCCGGGCGGACGGCCGGGGTGACGGGCTCGCCGTCGGCGAAGAACAGCTCCTGGTGCACGCGCGCCGCCGGGACGCCGAGTCCGTCGAGCACGTCGCGTGCGTCGGTGACCATGCCGTGCGGGCCGCACAGCCACCAGTGGTCGGCCGCCTCGACGTCCACGAGCGCGGCGACGAGGGCCGCGAGGCGTTCCGCGTCGAGCCGGCCACTGAGCAGCTCGGCCTCGCGCGGCTCGCGCGAGAGCACGTGCGCCAGCTCGAAGCGGGTCGGGTAGCGGTCCTTCAGGTCGGCCAGCTCGTCGGCGAACATCACGGTGCCCGAGCGCCGGTTCCCGTAGAAGAGCGTGACGCGCGAGTCCTCGTCCGCGCCGAGCACGGAAGCGGCGATGGAGAGCATCGGCGTGATCCCGGACCCCGCGGCGATGAGCACGTGGTGCCCAGGCGTCGTGAGGTCGGGCGTGAACACGCCGGTCGGGGACATGACCTCGACCTCGTCGCCCTCGCGCACCTCGTGGACGAGCCACGAGGAGAAGAGGCCGCCGGGGACCTCGCGCACCCCGATGCGGGGCGTGGTCCCGGCAGGCGAGCAGATCGAGTACGAGCGCCGCTCGTCGCCGCTCTCCACCGCGCGGCGCAGGGTCAGCGACTGGCCTGGACGGTGCGCGTACTGCTCGGCGAGTTCCTCGGGGATGTCGAAGCCGACCGCGACGGCGTCCTCGGACAGCCGCTCCACCCGGGCGACGCGGAGCGTGTGGAAGCTGGGACGGCGCCGTGCGGAGGGGCGCGCGCCCTCTACGGGGGTCGCGGTCATGTCGTACTCCTCAACATCTACCGACCGTTCGTTCGGGAGTAGATTTCCAAAGATTCCCACGGCGTGCAAGCCCCGGGCGGTGCGGTACGCGCCACTCGGCTCCGGGTGGCGGGGCGCGCCGCAGGAGATAAAACGCGCAAAAGGTGCTTACGGGGCATGCGGGGCGGGCATCCCGCACGCATGAGCACTTACGCGACTCCCGTGTCCAACACCGACGCCGATCCGAGCTTCACGACGGGCCTGGAACCGGGCGGCGGCGTGCCCCCGGGCGAGACCCCTCCCGCCGAGAGCAGTACGTCGGAGGCGGGCCCCTGGAAGGACCCCGCGCGCGGCTGGGCCGCCGCCCCGCTCATCGGGGTGGGGATACTCGTGCTGTTCTTCGCGGGGTTCTTCCTCGCGTACGCGGTGCTGATCTCGTGACCGAGCCGGTGCGTCCGGTCCCGTAGGCCGCCCGGAATCACTCCGACGGGTGGTTTGAGGGGCTTTCGGAAACGAGGGACGGTGCCCACCCGTCGTACGGAGCGGGAAGACCGTACGACCAGGGGGACACCGCATGACCCGCACCTTCACCCGCCCGCGCCCGCTCTGGCGCACCGCCCTCGCTCTCCTCGCGCTCACCGCGGGCGGACTGCTGGGCGCCGCGCCGGCCTTCGCGCAGAGCGCGGGCCCGCACTACCTGACCGCGGGCGAGCTGCCCCCGCACCCCTCCTCGCGCTGGTACGCGGGGCCGGTCACGGCCGGGCGCCCCGACCCGCTGCCCTTGTGCGGCGGCGAGACCCTGCCCTCGACCGCGAGCCACCGCACCTTCCGCACCGACGTCGACGCCCGCGCCCTCCAGGTCGTCGTCGTGGAGCGCGACGAGCGGCGTGCCGCCGACTACGCGGAACTGCTCCGCCGCAGCCTCGCGCGCTGCGCGGAGCACGCGGCCGAGGACCCCGACGTCACGGCGACGCGGAAGTCCTACGGAAGGCTCGACGTCGAGGAGGGCGCCCACGTCTACGGGCTGCACACGGTCACCCGCGGGGGCGCCTCCGACGTCTCGCTGTGGGCGGTGGGCCGCGACGGGCGCGCGGTCACACTCGTGCGGTGGGCCCAGCTCGGCGGCTTCGACTCCGCACCCGTCAAGGCGTTCCGGCGCACGACGGTGACGGCGGTGGACAAGCTGTACTGAGCCCGGGGGCTCCCGGCCGGGCGGGACACGACCGCGTACGTCTTCAGGCGGCCCGCGACCGCGCACGGCCACGCCCGCCGAACCGCTCCGCGAGCACCCCGAGCACCAAGGCGTTCACGAGGGCGCCGACGACGGGCCCGATCCAGAACAGCGCGGTCGGCAGCGCCGCGAAGGCCAGCGAGACGGGAGCCGTCGAGAAGAAGATCCACACACCCGCCATGCTCGCGTCGGCGTGCGCGACGAGGTAGTGGTCCGCGAGCACCCAGCAGACCACGGCGGCGACGAGCGCCAGGTAGGCGAGCGGCAGCGGGCGCAGGAGCAGCCGACGGGCGGTCGCGGCGAGGGAGCGCGGGGACGTGGTCATGAGCGTGGCCTTTCGGTGACCGGGGTGCCCGTACGGGACGGGGCCGTCCGCGCGGGACGGGCCGTCCGTACGGACGAGGTGACTCCTCAAGACTCGCCGCGCGCGCCGCCGCGCGCCTCCGTGGTCGTACTCAGCCCCGCCCTGGGTACCCATGTCGCACGCCTGAGTGATCATGGGTATCGTCCGCCGCGGACGGCCCCGTGAAGGGGGCCGCACGGCGGACGTGAGGGGTACGGGTGCGCGCGGAGCGGTGGAGCGAGGTGGTGACCCACCACGGCGAGGGCCCGGGCTGGGACCCGGCGGCGGACCGGCTGCGGATCGTCGACCTGACACGCGGCGACCTGCTCACCTTCGACGGCGCGGCGAGGCCCGAACGCCTCCACCTCGGCGATGTGCTCGCCGCGTGGCGCCCGCGCACGGGCGGCGGGATCGTCGCGGCCGTCGAGCGCGGCTTCACGTGCGTGGACCCGGACGGGACGGTGCGCCCCGGATCGGAGCTGTGGAGCGACCCGACGGTGCGGATGAACGACGGGGGCTGCGACCCGGCGGGCGGTTTTTACTGCGGCTCGATGGCCTACGACGGCAGGCGCGGCGCCGGCAGCGTGCACCGCCTCGCCCCGGACGGCACCACGAGCGTCGTGCACCGCGACGCCACGATCTCCAACGGCCTCGTCTGGGCCCCCGACGGCACCGAGGCCCACTACGCCGACACCGCTACGGGCACGGTCTTCCGCCTCCACCCCGACCCCATCACGGGCGACTTCGGCGCGCTGGAGCCGTGGGTGCGGATCGACCCCGCGGACGGCGGCCCCGACGGGATCACGCGCGACGCCGAGGGCGGCATCTGGATCGCCCTGTGGGGTGGGCACGCGGTCCGCCGCTACGCACCCGACGGGACGCTCGACGCCGTCGTCGACGTCGGCGCCCGCCAGGTCAGCGCCTGCGCCTTCGGCGGCCCCGGCTACCGCGAGCTGTACATCACCACCTCGCGCCAGGACCTCGCCCCGCACGAGGACCCCGACGCGGGCGCGGTCTTCCGCGCCGAGCCCGGCGTGCGCGGGCTGCCCCCGCTCCCGTACGCGGGCTGAGCGAGCTGCCGTCCGCTCCCGTAAACGCGGGCTGGGCGGCGCGGTGCGGCCCCGTACGGGCTGCCCTCACTCGACCCGTACCAGCGCCTCGGGCCCCACCGCGTGGTGCAGCGGCTCGCCCGCGAGGTATCGGGCGATCTCGGCGACCGTGCTCGCGCCGAGCGCGTGCCTGCCCTCGACGGTCGCCGCCGCCTGGTGTGGGGTCAGCAGGACGTTCGGCAGCGCGCGCAGCGGGTGGTCCACGGGCAGCGGCTCCGCGTCGTACACGTCGAGTGCCGCGTCCAGCCGCCCCGTGCGCACCTCGGCGAGCAGCGCCGCCTCGTCGACGAGCCACGAACGCGCGGTGTTGACGAGCCCCGCGCCGTCCGGGAGCAGGGCGAGTTCCCGCGCGCCGAGCAGGTGGCGCGTCTCGGGCACGGCGGGCGCGTGCAGCGCGAGGACGCGGCTCGTGCGCAGCACCTCGTCCAGCGGCGCGCGGCGCACGCCGAGCCGCTCCGCGTCCCGCGCGCCGAGGTACGGGTCGTGCACCGTCACCTCGGCGCCGAGCGCCCGTACGAGCGAGATGTAGGCCCGGCCCGTGCGCGAGGCCCCGACGACACCGACCTGGCAGCCGAGGATCTCGTGCCGCTCCGGCGCCCGCGAAGCCTCCTCCCACGGCGCCCCGGAGCGCAGCGCGTGGTCGAAGCGGTGCACGCGGTGCAGGAGGACGAGGGTGAAGGTGAGCGCGACCTCCGCGACGGGCCGCGCCATCGCGCCGCCCGCCTGCGTCACCTTCACCCCGCGCGCGAACACCTCGGGCCCCACGTACGGGCTCACCGCGCCGCCTGTGTGCGCGAGCAACCCCAAGTCGGGCGCGAGGGACAGTAGTTCGGCGTCGATCCTGGGGGTGCCCCAGGAGGTGACGAGGACGTGCGGGCGGGCCGCGCGCAAGGCGCGCGCGAGCTCCGTACGGTCCTGGTGCGCGTCCACGACGGTGGGCGCGGCGAGGGACGAGAGCCGGTCCCACGCCGCCGCCGTGAAGAACTGCGCGCGCAGCGCGGGCGGCACGGCGACGACGACGCGGGCCGGGCCGCCGTGACGGCCCCCCGCCGCGGACTCAGCGGAGCCAGTCATCGAGGTGCTCCGCGACGAAAGCGTCGTCCGTCAGCCACGGGTACGTCTTCACGACCCGCGCGATCTCCTCCGCCTGCCCCGGCGAGAGCCCCTCGTCGACGTCCAGGCACCACGTCCCGGCGAGCAGCCCCTGACGGCGCAGCACTTCGTGCACCCCGGCGATGCAGCCCCGGAAGTCGTAGCGCACGTCGAAGACGGCCGCGTTGGACTCCGTCACCTGCGGGCCGCGCGCGAGGAGCGCGGTGAGCAGCGCGTGGTCGCCCGCGCGGGCCCGCCGCACCTCGTGGAAGAGTCGCACGGCGGCGCGGGTCCACACCGCCCAGTGCCCGAGCAGCCCGCCCGCGAACCACCGCTCGCCCTCCGCCGTGCGGTACGGCGTCAGGAGGTCCTGCACGATGGCGTCGTCGTTGCCGGTGTAGAGCGCGACCTCGCCCGCGCGCCCCGAGGCGGCGACGGCGGCGATGACGTCGGCGGTGCGGTAGCGGTCGAAGGGCGCCGTCTTGATCGCGACGACGGACTCGATCTCGGCGAGCGCGCTCCAGTAGGCGGGGGACAGGCGCCGGCCGCCCACCGCCTCCTGGAGATAGAAGCCGATGACGGGCAGCACCTCACCCACGGCCCGCGTGCGCTCAAGGAGCCCCGCTTCATCGGCGCCGGGCACGAGCGGGCTCAACAGCACGGCGTCGTAACCGAGTTCGCGTGCCAGCTCCGCCTCGGCGACGGCTTGGCGGGTATAGCCGCAGGCGCCCGCGATCCGGACGAAGGGCGCCGTCGCCTCCTCGGGCGGGCGCAGACGCGCGGCCTCTTCGCGGACGACCTCGGAGGCGAGTTCGAGTACGGGACGCAGCAGGCCGATCGCGGGCTCGCGGATCGCGAACTGGGTGGTGTGCACTCCGACGGCGAGTCCGCCCGCTCCGGCGGCGAGGTAGTAGCGGGTCAGCGCGCGCTGCCGCCGCTCGTCGAGGCGGCGGTCGGCGTCGAGTGCGAGCGGGTGGGCGGGGACGACCGTGCCGGCGGCGAGCGTGTCGAGCGGGGAGGGCGGTGTGGGGGAGGGCGTTGCGGGCACCGGTGATCAGAACCTTCCGTCGCGGACCTGGAACTTGGTGGGCTTGCCCGAGAGCGGCAGCCCGCGCCGCAGCCACTCGGCCTGCCAGCCGACGAGGGTGCGCAGCGGCACGCCCGGGTAGCCGAACAACTCGTGGCACCGCGAGGCGTCCGAGAGCAGCGCCGTGCCGGACTCCGTACCGGTGTACGCGGCTTCGGTCCCGAACGCGGCGGCGAACAGCGCGGCGATACGGCGCACCGAGGCGGTCTCGGGGCCCGTGAGGTTGAGCGTGAAGGGTTCGCGCGCGGCGTGCGCGAGGGAACGCAGGGCGACCTCGTTCGCGTAGCCCTGCCACACCACGTTGACGTGTCCCGTCGTCACGTCCACCGGGCTGCCCGCGCGTACCGCCGCGGCGATGTCGGCGAGGACCCCGTACCGCAGGTCGACGGCGTAGTTCAGCCGGATCAGCGCGAGCCGCAGCCCGTGCTCGTGGGCGTGGTGCGTGAAGACGCGTTCGCGGCCCAGGCACGACATCGCGTACTCGCCGACCGGGCCCACCGGGTCGCTCTCGACGCTGCCCGCCGAGGCGGTGGGGACGAGCGGGTAGACGTTCCCGGTGGAGAAGGCGCTGATCCGCGCGGCGGCGTAGCGGCGCGCGATCCGGTCGGGGAGCGCGGCGTTGACGGCCCACGCGTGGTCGGGCCGCCCGGCCGAGCCGAACTTGGCGCCGACCATGAAGACGACGTTCCCGGCGTCGGGGAGGTCGGCGGGGTCGCCGGCCATGAGGTCGAAGGCGACGGGCCGGACGTTCTCGGCGGCGAGCGCGTCGGCCGCGGCGCGGTCGCTCCACCGCGAGACGGCGTGCACGGTGACGTCCGCGCGTCCGGCGGCGTCGAGCGCGCGGCGGGCGAGCCGGGCGAGGCTGGGGCCCATCTTGCCGCCCGCGCCGAGCAGGACGAGATCGCCCTCCAGACCGGCGAGATCGGCGACGAGGCCGGGCGAGGGGGTGGCGAGGAGGTCTTCGAGACCCTTCTCGTCCCCGGGGAAGGCGCTGGGCAGGGTGGAGTCGGGGGACATGGGGGTGCGGGTCATCCCTTCACGGCCGAACCGGTGACGCCCTCGGTGAAGTACCGCTGGCCCACCAGGTAGGCGCTGAAGATCGGAACGAATGCGACGACGGAACCGGCGAGTACCTGGTTGAGCGGCACCTGTTGCTGCTGGAGCGAGGCGATGCCCACGGTGAGCGTGCGCATGTCCGTGGACTGGCCGATGATGAGCGGCCACAGGAAGTCGTTCCAGTGCCACAGGAAGACGAAGGTGCCGAGCGTCGCGAGGATGGGTTTGAGGAGCGGCAGCACGATCCGGAAGAAGATCTGGAGCTCCGAGCAGCCGTCGAGCCGGGCCGCCTCGAACAGCTCGTCGGGCAGCCCCATGATGAACTGCCGCATGAGGAAGACGGCTTGGGCGTTGGCGAGGGTCGGCAGGATGAGACCCCAGTAGGTGTCCACGCCGCCGAGCTTCGCGATGAGGATGAAGGTCGGGATCATCGTGACGTGGTACGGGACCATCACCATCGACAGGAACGACCAGAACATCGTCTCGCGCCCCGGGAAGCGCTTCTTCGCGAAGGCGTACCCGGCGAGCGCCGAGAGCACGAGCACCCCGACGACCGAGACGACGGAGTACACGAGGGTGTTGAGCAGCCAGCGCGGTACGTCCTGCGAGCCGAGCACGTCCCCGTACGCGCCGCCGTGCAGCGGCCACGGGGCGAGGCTGCCGGGCAGGTCGACGGCCCCCTCGGGCTTCAGCGAGAGCACGACCATCGCGTAGAACGGGAAGACGGTCACGAGCGCGGCGACGACGAGCAGCACCCCGCGCAGCACCTTGCCCCGGGGGCGCATGCGCAGTGCGGCGGGCAGCGTCTCGTGCGGTTTCGGCTCGCGCGGGCGGGGGGCGCGCCTTCCCGCGGTGGTCCCGGCGGGCTCTTGGGCGGACTCCTCGGCGGTACGGGGCAGTGCGGCGGTGTCGCTCATCGTCAGCTCTCCTTTCCGATGACCAGCCGCTGGACGGCCGCGACCACGAGGGTCAGGACGAACAGGACGCAGCCGATCGCGCTGGCGTAGCCGAGGTCGAAGTACTTGAAGCCGGCGTCGTAGAGCTGGAAGACCAGGCTGTAGCTCGCGTTCGCCGGGCCGCCGCCGGTCATCATGTAGACCGCGTCGAAGACCTGGAAGCTCGCGGTGGTCTCGATGACCGCGAGGAAGAAGAACGAGCCCTTGAGCTGCGGCGCGACGATGTACCGGAACCGCTTCCAGGGCCCGGCCCCGTCCATGAGGGCCGCCTCCTCCAGTTCGCGCGGCACCTCCTGGAGCCGCGCGAGGAGGATGAGCATCCCGTACCCGCAGCGCGACCAGACGCCGACGATGGCGAGCGCGGGCAGGACGAGCGCGGAGTCCGCCAGCCAGGACTGGTCGGGCAGGCCGATGAGGCCCATGACCTTCGACCAGGGGCCGTCCGAGGAGAAGATCCACATAAAGACCGTCGAGGCGAGGATGAGGCTCGTGACGACCGGCAGGAAGAAGACGGAGCGGAAGAGCTTGGAGCCGCGGAAGGCGCGGCGGGTCAGGAGCGCGAGGCCGAGCGAGGCGGCGATCGTGACCGGCACCGCCATGACCGTGTAGACGACGGTGACCTTGAGGGCCGACCAGAAGAGCGGGTCGTGCACGAGCCGGTCGAAGTTGTCGAGCCCGGTGAAGTGCGTGTCCTGGCCGAGGGTGTAGTCGGTGAAGCCGAGCAGCAGGCCCGCGATGCCGGGGCCGAAGCGGAAGGCGAGGAAGAGGAGGAGCGCGGGCAGGACGAAGAGCAGACCGATCCTGGCCTCGCGCCGGGCGTGCGGCCCGCGCCGGGGCCTGCCGGTGGGGTGAGGGCGTTCCGCGAGAGCGGACACGGGACCTCCTTCGGGGTGGTGCGGACGCCGCGCGGGGCGGCGCGAGGGGTGAGGGGAAGGGCGGTGCGGGCGGGGGCCGTACGGGCGAGGGAGCGGGCCGTGCGGGAGGCGGCCGTACGGCGTGGCGGGCCGTACGGCCGCGCGGGACCCGTGGAACGCCCGCCCCCGCCTCGCTCAGCGCTTGCGCGCGATGACCTGGTCCGCGGCCTTCGCCGCCGCGTCGAGCGCGTCCTTCGGGCTCTTCTTGCCGAGCAGCGCGGCCTGGATCTCCGGGGCGAGCGAGCCCATGACGTCGCGCGCGGCGGTCGCGAGCGGGCCGACCTTCGTGGTGTCGAGCGCCTTCGCGGTCTCCTGCTGGCGCGCGTCACCGGGGTAGAGGTTGCTCGCGTCCTCGCGGGTGGGGAAGTAGCCGCCGGGCTTCTGGAGCCCCGCGCTGTTCTTCGCTTGGCTCACGAAGCTCACCCACTTCCCCGCGGCCTTCGTGTCCCCGCCCTTGAAGACCGCGAGGGTGCCCACGGTGCCGTACGCGGCGCTCGTGTCGGCGCTCAGCGGCTGCCGCACGACGATGTTGTCCTCGCCCCAGAAGGGCGCGACCTCGGCGGCGGTGTTCTGCCACGTGCACGCGACCTTGTTCTTCGCGAGGTCCGTCTGCTCCATCTTCGGCGTCGAGGTGACGAGGTCCTTCGGCGTCCACCCCTTCTCCACGTACGTGCGCAGCCAGCTCAGCGCCTTGATACCGGCCGCGCTGTTGAAGGCGACGCTCTTGTTGTCCTTCGCGAAGACGTCCCCGCCCGCCTGCCAGAGCAGCGGGTAGAAGGTCATGTTGAGCGTCGCGGTCGTGTCGCCGCTGTAGCTCGTCGCGTAGTAGCCCTTCGCCTTGAGCTTCGGCGCGAGCGCGTCGAGGTCGTCCCACGTGCTCGGGTACTGGTCCGCGAGCCCGGCGGCCTCGAAGACCTTCTTGTCGCACAGCAGCGGGTACGCGGACATGAGGACCGGCGTCGCGAGGGCCTTGCCGTCCACGGTCACGGCCTCGCGCGCCGCCGGGCGCAGCGCCTTCGTGTCGGCGGCGGGCAGGTACTCGTCGGCCGGCACCAGGTTGCGCTGGTAGGCGGCGAGCTGATCGGGGATGAGGTAGGCGACGTCGGGGCCCTTGTTCGCGGAGAGCGCGGTGGCGAGGGAGGTGTCGCGGTTGGCCCACGGGTAGGTGGAGACCTTGACGTCGATGTCGGGGTTCTTCTTCTCGAACTCCTTCACCAGGCCGTCCCAGTACGCCTTGTTGGCCTTCTCGTCGGTGATGACGGGGTAGACCCAGGCGTTGACACTGCCCTTGCCCGAGCCGCCGCTGCCCGAACCGCAGGCGGCGGTCGCGGCGAGGGTCGTGAGGGCGAGGGCGGTACAGGCGAGGCTGCGGCGGATTCTCATGGTGGTGTTCTCCAGGCGGTACGGGGGAGGGGGCGGCGTTCGGCGGTGCGGGGCGCGGGGGGTGTTCAGCGTGCGGGGACCTGCTCGACGGTCCCCAGGTGGCGGGAGCGCTCCGCGGCGAAGGCCGCGAGGTGCGAGCCGAGCGAGTCGAGGGGGCCGGAGCGGATGCGGGAGAGGTCGCCGGTGGCGAGCGCGTCGACGAAGGAGGCGATGAGGACGGTGTCGCCGCCGCCGTGCCCCTCGGCGGCGTTCGAGCCGGTCGCCTCCGTCTCGTGGACGGTGACGGTGTCGTCGCGGAAGTCGTGCACGGTGACGCGCTCGCCGTCGCCGCGCAGCCAGCCGTGGCTCCCGAAGATCCGGGTCTGGCGGTGCGTCTGCTCGGTGAAGGCGCTCATCGTGAACGTCCCGGTGATCCCGCCGGACAGCCGCATCGCCACGACCTGGTTGTCGACCACGTCGTTGTCCGCGTGGTAGACGCACCGCCCGTACGGGCCCGAGCGCAGCGCCTCGGTGAGGACCGCTTCGTCCTCGGGTCCGTGCGCGCGGTCGGTGACGTGGCTGACGGGCCAGGCGCCGCCGGTCCTGCGCAGCGCCGGGTAGTAGAGCTTGCGCGCCGAGTACGGGCACGCCGACTCGACCTCGCCGGGGCAGGCGAGGCACGTCGTCGCCGCGTTCGCGGGGGCGTTCTCGGGGCGGAAGTGGGCGAGCGAGCCGAAGCTCGCGACGGTCTCGATGCGGCGCCCCGTCACGTACGCGAGCCAGTCGAGGTCGTGGCTCGACTTGGCGAGGATCATCGGCGAGGACGCGGCCTCGCTGTGCCAGGGGCCGCGCACGTAGCTGTGCGCGTAGTGCCACCAGCCGACCGGCTCCAGGTGCTCGACCCCGGTGACCGTACCGAGCACCCCGCTGTCGACGACGCCCTTCACGAGGTCGGTGTACGGCGTGTACCGCAGGACGTGGCACACGGCGAAGGGCACCCCGGCCTCCACGACCCCTTCGACGAGGCGGCGGGTCTCCTCCTCGCCCGGCGCGAGCGGCTTCTCGGTGAGCAGCGCGTACCCGGCGCGGGCGAGCGCGAGGACGGGTTCGACGTGCTCCCTGTCCTGCGTGCACACGAGCACCGCGTCCGCGATCCGCTCCCCGCCGGGGCCCGGCAGCAGGCCCCGCCAGTCGTCGAACTCCGCGACGGGCCCCGCCGCGCCCGC
>NZ_JAAGLR010001002.1 GCF_010548245.1 Streptomyces sp. SID11385 | reverse complement strand
CGGCCCGCGTGCGCAGCCGGTGCGCGGCCCTGCGGTGGCGGGCGAAGGCGTAGCGGCTCACCTCGCGGCCCCGGGCGCGCTGCCCGGCGCGGGCGAGTGGCGGGGAGACGTCGAGGAAGAGCAGGTGGAAGCGGGTGCCGCGGCGCCGGGCGGCGAGGGCGAGCAGGGCGCGTACGAAGGGCAGCGTCCCGCAGTCGTGGACGAGGAGGCTCTCGTGCGTGGTGAGCGCGGCGCGCAGCAGGACGCGGTAGTGGTCGAGGCGGACGAGCGGGCGGTACAGGGCGTAGGGCAGGGCGGGCAGCCTGGCGGCCCAGCGTTCGCGGGTCTCCTGGGAGTCGATGGTGCGGGTGGTGGCGAGGCGGGTCAGGAGCGTCGACTTGCCGCTCCCGGGGAGCCCGGAGACGGCCACCAGGTCGCCCTCGGCGAACCGGAGCCGCCGGGGGGCGTACGGGGCGGCCTCGCGCAGGTCCAGAACGCGGGGCGCGGCCTGCCGTACGGGCGCGTTCCCGGCGTACGGGGCGGTTCCCCCGGTACCGCCGTCCGCGTCCGCATCCGTGCCCCCGCGCGGCCCCGCGTCCCCGTCCTGCCTCGTACCGTCCCGCTCCCCCGCCCCGTCACGTTCCGTGCCGGTCTGCTGCCGCATCGCGCTTCCTCCCCCGTGCTCGCGGTCCGCCCGCCGCGCACTCCCCCAGAGTAAAGAGAAGGTAATGCGGACTACCGGGACAGTGCCCAGCCGGGGGGTGCGGGAACCCCGGCGTGACGCACCTCGCCACCGGGGGGCGGGATGCCCCTTCTGTCGCCCGGGGCGGCGTGCGATGATGGCGGCGATCCACCGCTTTCCCACAGCTCGACGACCCGTGAGCTGGACAACCTCATACCGGCCGCTTGAATCCGCGCGGGAGAGTCCCGGGAGCCGCACAGCCGCTCCGGGGCGCCGAAGGAGCAAGTCCCTCCCTTGAATCTCTCAGGCCCCGATACCGCGCGGGCGAGGCACATCTGAAAAGCGGGCCGGGCGACCGGCCCCACCCACGGTGCAAGTCCGCCCGCCGCGCGCGGGTCATGGCGAACCTCTCAGGTCCCGATGACAGATGGGGAGGAAAGACCTCGCCCGTCTCGTCCTTGGGAGCCGACCGCATGAGCACGCCCGAAACGCCCCTCCGCAAGACCGCGCTCGACGCCGCGCACCGCGCGCTCGGCGCGACGATGACCGACTTCGCCGGCTGGGACATGCCGCTGCGCTACGGCAGCGAGCGCGAGGAGCACACGGCGGTGCGCGAGCGCGCCGGGCTCTTCGACCTCTCCCACATGGGCGAGATCACCGTCGCGGGTCCGCAGGCCGTCGACCTGCTCGACTTCGCGCTCGTCGGCAACATCGGCTCGGTGAACGAGGGCCGCGCCCGCTACACGATGATCTGCCGGGAGGACGGCGGCATCCTCGACGACCTCATCGTCTACCGCACGGCCGCCGACACCTACCTCGTCGTCGCCAACGCCTCCAACGCGCAGACCGTCCTCGACGCGCTGCGCGAGCGCGCGGCCGGTTTCGACGCCGAGGTGCGCGACGACAGGGACGCGTACGCGCTCCTCGCGGTGCAGGGTCCGGCCGCCGCGCGCATCCTCGCGAAGATCACCGACGCGGATCTGGACGGGCTGAAGTACTACGCGGGCCTGCCGGGCTCCGTCGGCGGCGTCGCGGTCATGATCGCGCGCACGGGCTACACGGGCGAGGACGGTTTCGAGCTGTTCTGCGCGCCCGCGGACGCGCCGAAGCTGTGGGGCGCGCTCTTCGCGGCGGGCACGGAGTTCGGGATGGTGCCGTGCGGGCTGGCCTGCCGGGACACGCTGCGGCTCGAAGCCGGGATGCCGCTGTACGGGCACGAGCTGAGCACCGCGCTCACGCCGTTCGACGCGGGCCTCGGGCGCGTCGTGAAGTTCGAGAAGACGTCGAACGAGGGTCGTTTCGTCGGCCGTGCGGCGCTGGAGGCCGCGGCCGAGAAGGCCGCGAGCACGCCGCCGCGCAAGCTGGTCGGACTGATCGCGGCGGGGCGCCGGGTCCCGCGCGCGGGGTACGCGGTCGTGGCGGACGGGCAGGTCGTCGGCGAGGTCACCTCGGGTGCCCCGTCCCCGACGCTCGGCAAGCCGATCGCGATGGCCTACGTGGACGCCGCGCACGCGGCGGCGGGCACGGAGGGCGTCGGCGTCGACATCCGGGGCAAGCACGAGCCGTACGAGGTCGTGGCGCTGCCCTTCTACAAGCGGCAGAAGTAAGGCTTACGGGGCCGACGGGCGGGTTCGCGCGCGGTGCGGCAGTGCGCGCGGCGTCGTCCCGTACCCGTGTGCCCCGTCCCCGTACCCCCGAGGTACCTCCCCCCTTTCCCCAGCACACCCCCGCGTACAGGAGAATTCAGGCCATGAGCAACCCCACGAACCTGCGGTACAGCAAAGAGCACGAGTGGCTGTCGGCCGCCGCGGACGGCGTCTCGACCGTCGGGATCACGGCGTACGCCGCCGGTCAGCTCGGTGACGTCGTCTACGCGCAGCTCCCCGAGGTCGGCGACAGCGTCGAGGCCGGTGAGACCTGTGGCGAGCTGGAGTCGACGAAATCGGTGAGCGACCTGTACTCGCCCGTCAACGGTGAGGTCACCGAGGTCAACGCGGATGTCGTCGAGGACCCCTCGCTCGTCAACTCGGCGCCCTTCGAGGGCGGCTGGCTCTTCAAGGTGCGGGTGAGCGAGGAGCCGGGCGACCTGCTGAGCGCCGAGGAGTACGCGGCATTCTCGGGCTCCGACGACTGACGACGCCGACGACGCCGCGCGGTCCGCGCGATCGCGCTCCCGAACTCGATAGGGACTGAACTCTTGTCTTCGCTCCTCAACACCTCGCTCCACGCGCTCGACCCCGAGGTGGCCTCGGCGGTCGACGCCGAGCTGCACCGTCAGCAGTCGACGCTGGAGATGATCGCCTCCGAGAACTTCGCGCCCGTCGCCGTCATGGAGGCGCAGGGCTCGGTGCTCACCAACAAGTACGCCGAGGGCTATCCGGGCCGTCGTTACTACGGCGGCTGCGAGCACGTCGACGTGATCGAGCAGCTCGCGATCGACCGGGTCAAGGCGCTCTTCGGTGCCGAGCACGCCAACGTGCAGCCGCACTCGGGCGCGCAGGCGAACGCCGCCGCGATGTTCGCGCTGCTCAAGCCGGGCGACACGATCATGGGCCTGAACCTGGCCCACGGTGGTCACCTGACCCACGGCATGAAGATCAACTTCTCCGGCAAGCTCTACAACGTCGTCGCGTACCACGTCGACGAGGAGACCGGCCGGGTCGACATGGACCAGGTCGCCGAGCTGGCCCGCGAGGCGCGGCCGAAGCTCATCGTGGCGGGCTGGTCCGCGTACCCGCGTCAGCTGGACTTCGCGGCGTTCCGCCAGATCGCGGACGAGGTCGGCGCCTACCTCATGGTCGACATGGCGCACTTCGCCGGGCTCGTCGCCGCCGGTCTGCATCCCTCGCCGGTGCCGCACGCGCACGTCGTCACGACGACGACGCACAAGACGCTCGGCGGCCCGCGCGGCGGTGTGATCCTCTCGACGGCCGAGCTGGCGAAGAAGATCAACTCGGCGGTCTTCCCCGGTCAGCAGGGCGGCCCGCTGGAGCACGTGATCGCGGGCAAGGCGGTGGCCTTCAAGGTCGCGGCCACCGAGGACTTCAAGGACCGCCAGGCGCGGACCCTGGAGGGCGCGCGCATCCTCGCGGAGCGCCTCGTCGCCGCCGACGTCACCGAGCACGGCGTCTCCGTCCTCTCCGGCGGTACGGACGTGCACCTCGTCCTCGTCGACCTGCGCCACTCGGAGCTGGACGGCCAGCAGGCCGAGGACCGCCTCCACGAGGTCGGGATCACGGTCAACCGCAACGCGGTCCCGAACGACCCGCGTCCCCCGATGGTCACCTCGGGTCTGCGCATCGGCACCCCGGCGCTCGCGACGCGTGGTTTCGGCGCGGCGGACTTCACCGAGGTCGCCGACATCATCGCCGAGGCCCTCAAGCCCGGGTACGACGCGGCGAAGCTCCGCGCCCGGGTGACGGCGCTCACCGAGAAGTACCCGCTGTACCCGGCGCTGGGCGCCTGAGTCCGGTTGCGCCCACGGGGGCCTTTTCGCCCCTTTCCGGCCCGTCCCGCACACTGGGGAGTGACCCCGGCGTGCGGGACGGGCCGCGCGCCCCCCGTACCCCCCTTGTCTTCTTCGTTCTTCCGCACGTCCCCCCGTTCCCGGACGGACAACGGCGTCCGTCTTTTGAGGAGTGTCCCGTGGCCATCTCGGTCTTCGACCTGTTCTCCGTCGGCATCGGCCCCTCCAGTTCGCACACGGTGGGCCCCATGCGGGCGGCGCGTATGTTCGCCCGCCGGCTCAAGAACGAGGGGCTGCTCGTGCCGACCGCGCGGGTGCGCGCCGAGCTGTTCGGCTCGCTCGGCGCCACCGGGCACGGGCACGGCACCCCGAAGGCGGTGCTGCTCGGCCTGGAGGGCGCCTCGCCCCGTACGGTCGACGTCGAGCAAGCCGACGAGCGCGTCGAGGAGATCCGTACCGGCGGGCGGATCGCGGTGCTCGGGGCGCACGAGATCCCGTTCGACTACGACGAGGACCTGCTCCTGCACCGGCGCGAGGTGCTGCCGTACCACGCGAACGGCATGAAGATGTTCGCGTACGACGAGAGCGGCGCGCTGCTCCTGGAGAAGACGTACTACTCGGTCGGCGGCGGTTTCGTCGTGGACGAGGACGCGGTGGGCGAGGACCGCATCAAGCTCGACGACACCGTGCTGAAGTACCCCTTCCGCACGGGCGACGAGCTGCTGCGGCTCACCCGCGAGACGGGGCTCTCGATCCCGGCGCTCATGCTGGAGAACGAGAAGGCGTGGCGCACCGAGGACGAGATCAGGGCCGGGCTCCTGGAGATCTGGCGCGTCATGAAGGACTGCGTGGCGCGCGGCATGTCCCGCGAGGGCATCCTCCCCGGGGGCCTGAAGGTACGCCGCAGGGCGGCGGCCTCGGCGCGTCAGCTCCGCGCCGAGGGGGAGCCGCTCGCCCGCGCGATGGAGTGGATCACGCTCTACGCGATGGCGGTGAACGAGGAGAACGCGGCGGGCGGTCGCGTCGTGACGGCGCCGACGAACGGCGCGGCAGGCATCATCCCCGCGGTCCTGCACTACTACATGAACTTCGTCCCCGGCGCGGACGAGGAGGGCGTCGTGCGCTTCCTCCTCGCGGCGGGCGCGGTCGGGATGCTCTTCAAGGAGAACGCGTCGATCTCGGGCGCCGAGGTCGGCTGCCAGGGCGAGGTGGGCTCGGCGTGCTCGATGGCCGCCGGAGCGCTCGCGGAGGTCCTGGGCGGCAGCCCGGAGCAGGTCGAGAACGCCGCCGAGATCGGCATGGAGCACAACCTGGGCCTGACCTGCGACCCCGTCGGCGGCCTCGTCCAGATCCCCTGCATCGAACGCAACGGCATGGCCGCCGCGAAGGCCGTCACGGCCGCCCGCATGGCCCTGCGCGGCGACGGCAGCCACCTCGTCTCCCTCGACAAGGTCATCAAGACGATGCGCGACACGGGCGCCGACATGTCGGTCAAGTACAAGGAGACGGCCCGGGGCGGGCTGGCGGTGAACATCATCGAGTGCTGAGGGGGCCGGGAGGCGGGGGCGGCGGGGGACTTCGGCCGCCGGGCGCGTGGGGGCGCGGCGCGTTCCGCCGGGTGCGTGAAGGCGCGGCGCGTACCGCCGGGTGCCCGGAGTCCGGGGGTGCGCGGAGTGCCGCCGGGGTGGGGGCGGGCGGGGGCGTTACAACTGGTCCATGCGCGCGACACGAGTCCTCCGGCCTGTGCGGGCTCTGTTCCCGCGCCGCCCCCACAGCCTCGCCGGGCAGGTCTTCGTCCTCCAGTTGCTCGTGATCGTCGTGCTCGCGCTGCTGATGGCCGCCGGGTACGTGCGCGAGGTGCACTCCCGGGCGACGCGTGAGGCGTACGACCGCTCCCTGGCCGTCTCCGAGACCTTCGCGAACGCGCCGGGCACCGTGGCGGCGATGAGCTCGCGCGATCCGAGCGCGGTCCTCCAGCCGAGCGCCGAGGACGTGCGGAAGAAGGCGGACGTGACGTACGTCGTCGCCTTCGACCCGCGCGGAATCCGGTGGAGCCATCCCGATCCCTCCCTCATCGGGGGACGGGTCTCGGGAGACTTCGCGCCGGCGCGCTCGGGCCAGCCGTTCCAGGAAACCTTCGACAGCACCTTGTTCGGGGAGGCCGTCGACACGACGACCGCGGTCCTCGACGGACGGGACCGGATCGTCGGCTTCGTCTCCGTGGGCATCAAGCTGCACACTATCGACCAGGTCGTCGTCGGCCAGCTCCCGCTCCTCGGCTGGCTGTTCGCGCTGGCGCTCGCCCTCGCCGTCGTGGCGACCGCGCTGGTGAGCAGGCGGCTGCGCTCACAGACGCACGGGCTCGGGCCCGGCGGTATGACGCGGATGTACGAGCACCACGACGCGGTGCTGCACGCCGTGCGCGAGGGCGTCGTCATCGTCGGCGGGGACGGGCGGCTGCTGCTCGTCAACGACGAGGCGCGCCGGCTGCTCGGCATGAACGGCGAGGAGGTGACGGACCGGGACGTGCACGAGGTGGGCATGGCGCCCGGCATCGCCTCGCTGCTGGCCTCCGGGCACGCGGTCAACGACGAGATGCGCGCCGTCGGCGACCGGCTCGTCGCGTTCAACCAGCGCCCGGTGAGCGAGGGCGGCAAGGGGCGGCAGGGCTCGGTGGCCACGCTGCGGGACACGACCGAGCTGCGCGAGCTGGCGAACCGGGCCGATTTCGCCCGCGACCGCCTCCAGCTGCTGTACGACGCGAGCGTACGGATCGGGACGACGCTCGACCCCGCGCGCACCGCCGAGGAGCTGGCCGAGATCGCCGTGCCGCGCTTCGCCGACTACACGACCGTGGAACTCCTCGAACCGGTGCTGCGCGGCGAGGAGCCGACGCTGGCGGGCACCGAGATGCGCCGGGTCGCGGTCGCGGGTCTCCGGGACGACCACCCGCTGCTCCCGGCCGGGAGTCTCATCGACTTCCTCCCCGGCAGCCCCGTCTCGGACGCCGTCCGGACCGGGCGCGCGAAGTTGCGGACCGATCTCAGGGGCTCCGCCGAGTGGCACACGTATGCCCCCGAGGATGCCCAGGACGTCCTGGACTTCGGCATCCACTCACTCGTCTCGGTGCCGCTGCGGGCCCGCGGCGTCGTCCTGGGCCTGGCGATCTTCTGGCGCTCGGAGCAGGCCGCGTTCACCACCGAGGACGTCTCGTTCGCGGAGGAGCTGGCCGCCCGCGCGGCCGTCGCCGTCGACAACGCGCGCCGGTTCACGCGCGAGCACTCGATGGCCGTGACGCTCCAGCGCAGCCTGCTGCCCCGGGCGCTGCCGGAGCAGTCGGAGCTGGAGGTGGCGTACCGGTACCTGCCCACGAAGAAGGGGGTCGGCGGGGACTGGTTCGACGTGATCCCGCTCTCCGGGGCCCGGTTCGCGCTCGTCGTCGGGGACGTGGTGGGGCACGGGGTGCACGCGGCGGCGACGATGGGGCGGCTGCGCACCGCCGTGCACAACTTCTCCGCGCTCGATCTCGCCCCCGACGAGCTGCTCGCCCATCTCGACGAGCTCGTGGCGCGGATGGACGAGGACGAGGACAACGCCGAGTCGCCGGGCGGCGACGATCCCGCCGTGACCGGGGCGACGTGCCTGTACGCGGTCTACGACCAGGTCAGCGGGGTGTGCGCGGTCGCGCGGGCCGGGCACCCGGGGCCCGCGCTCGTCACGCCGGACGGAGTGGCCTCCTACCCCGACATCCCCGGTTCGCCGCCGCTGGGCCTCGGCAGCGGGCTGCCCGTCGAGAAGACGGACCTGGTCCTGCCCCCGGACAGCCTGTTCGTGCTCTTCACGGACGGGCTCGTCAAGGACCGGGAGCGGGACATCGGTACGGGGCTCGCCCTGCTGCGCGACACGCTCGCCGTGCCGGGGCGCGGGCCCGAGGCGACGTGTGCGGCCGTCATGGACCGGCTGCTCGTGCCGGAGCCGGCCGACGACGTGACGCTGCTCGTGACCCGTACCCGGCGGATGTCCCCCGAGCGGATCGCGGAGTGGGACATCCCCGCGGACCCGGCGGCCGTCTCGCGGCTGCGCGGCGAGGCGCTGGCGCGGCTGGACGCGTGGGGGCTCGAAGACCTCTCGTACACGACGGGGCTGATCACCAGCGAGCTGGTCACCAACGCGATCCGCTACGGCGCCCCGCCGGCCCGGCTGCGGTTGCTCCACGACGTGTCGGGGCTCATCTGCGAGGTGACCGACAGCAACAGCACGGCGCCGCATCTGCGGCGGGCCAAGAGCAGCGACGAGGGCGGGCGCGGGCTCTTCCTGGTCGCGCAGTTCGCCGACCGCTGGGGCACCCGCTACCTCAACCGCGGCAAGGTGATCTGGACCGAGCAGTTCCTGACGAACGGAGGCGGTCAGGCCGAGGAGCAGGACGCCGACACCCTGCTCGACCAGTGGTCGGACGAGGACCTGGGGTGAGGGGCCGGGGCCGGGGCCGGCGTCCGGGGAGCGGCGCGCCCCCGTCCCGGCCCGGGCCGTCGTGAAGCGTCCGGGAAAGCGGCGCACCTCACGTTCCGGCCCGGACCGTGGGAGCGTGGGTCACACGGCGCCGCCGCGCCCGTAGTGGGAGCCCAGCTCGGTGCGGTAGCCGGGGTCCGCGAGGTGCTTGTCCTTGTCGAACTCCGGGGCGGACTTGATCTCGTCCTTGGTGCGGCTGACCGTCACCGTCTTGTTCTCGTGGTCGATGCCCGTGAGGGTGCCGGCCGGGAGGAGGACCTCCTTGCCGAAGATCCAGACGCCGGTGTCCACGACGATGTACTGGCTGTCGACGTCCGTCGAGTGCTTGTCGACCTTGCCTATGTGGCCGTCGCGGGCCTCCACCTTGTAGCCGACGATCTCGGCGTCCGCGTAGTTGGTGACCTCGGGGCCGTAGTTCCACAGGTTGCTGTCCGTCATGGTTTCTCCCGTCTCCGGGGAACCGCCGACCGCGGTTCCGCTGCGTGAAGGCGGGTGCCCTTCACGCCGTCCGGCACGCATGCGAATATTTGCCGTACGACAATGATCAGGGGTTTACCCGCCGTCCGGGCGGGTCGGCGTAGGGTCGGTGACTCAGCCGGGGGCGTGGTCCTCATACCCGTGACGCCGAGGAGGAAGCGAGCCGATGGCGACTGCCGGGAGCGTGGAGAGGCTGGCGGAGCTGCTGGCCGGTGAGCAGGAGCGGCTCACCGCGGAGTGGGTGGAGCGGGCGTTGCCCCCGCTCCAGGGGCGCGTGAGCGCGCCCGAGGTGGGGCAGGAGCTGCGCGAACTGTACGCGGCCGTGCTCGGCGCGCTGCGCGCCGGCTCGCTCGACCACCGCGCCGAGCCGTACACGGAGGTGCGCGGGCTGCTCGTGGAGCTGTCGCGCAACCGGGCCCGGCAGGGCTTCACACCGACCGAGACGGCGCTCGGCGTCTTCCTGTTCAAGGAGGTCGTGCAGGCGGAGCTGTCCGGTTCGCGGGCCGATCTGGACGTCTTCCTCGACTTCTCGCGGCTCGTGGACGGTCTCGGGCTCTTCACCGTCGAGGCGCACGCCACGACGCGGGAGGCGATCATCACGGCGCAGGCCGAGCAGTTGCTCGAACTGTCCACCCCGGTGGTGAAGGTGTGGGACGGCGTGATCGCCGTGCCGCTCGTCGGGACGCTCGACTCGGCCCGTACGCAGGTCGTCATGGAGAAGCTGCTGCAGGCGCTCATCGACCACAACTCGACCCAGGCGATCATCGACATCACCGGGGTCTCGGCCGTGGACACGCAGGTCGCCCAGCACCTGCTGAAGACGGTCGTGGCGGCGCGGCTCATGGGCGCGGAGTGCACGATCTCCGGTATCCGGCCGCAGATCGCGCAGACCATCGTGGGGCTCGGGATCGAGTTCGGCGACATCGTCACGAAGTCCTCGCTCGCGGACGCGCTCGCGCACGCCCTGCGCCGTATCAAGGCGGACCGCGAGGCGGACGAGGCGGACGGCTCGATCATGTCGGGGGGCCTGCTGTGAGCGAACGCGTCCCGATTCTGCGGATCGGCGGGACGCTCCTGGTGCCGATCCAGGTCGAGCTGGACGACCAGAGCGTCCTCGATCTCCAGGAGGATCTCTCGGAGGAGATCGTGCGGACGGGGGCGCGGGGCGTCGTCATCGACATCTCGGCGCTGGAGATCGTCGACTCCTTCGTGGGGCGGATGCTCGCCACGACGGCCGCCGTCTCGCGCGTGCTCGACGCGGAGACGGTCGTCGTCGGGATGCGTCCGGCCGTCGCCATGACTCTCGTGGAACTCGGGCTCTCGCTCGGCGGCGTACGCACCGCGCTCGATCTGGAGCAGGGCTTGCGTGTGTTGCGCCGCGCGGGACGGACGGGTCCGGAACGCGGATGACGAGTCCTCAGCCGGCGCCCGCGCCGACGCAGACGATGACCATCGCCACCAACAACGACGTGGTCAAGGCCCGTCAGCTGGTGCGCACGCTCGCCCAGGAGAGCGGGCTCTCCCTGGTGGAACAGACGAAACTGGTGACGGCGGCGAGCGAGCTGGCCCGCAACACGCTCGTCCACGCGGGGGGCGGCGAGCTGCTCGCGAGCCGGGTCAGCGCGGGCGGGCACGAAGGGGTACGGCTCGTGTTCCGCGACGACGGGCCCGGGATTCCCGAGCCGGAGCTCGCCCTCACCGACGGCTGGACCTCGGGGGACGGCATGGGGCTCGGGCTCAGCGGTTCGCGGCGCCTCGTCGACGATTTCGCCCTGGACACCTCGGTAGGCGAAGGGACGACGGTTACGGTGACGAAGTGGGCGCGATAGAGGGGCCGCACGGACAGCGGCCGTACGGGCAGGGGCGGTACGAGCAGGGACGGCAGGGGCGGCGGGTCGACGCGTACGACATGCCGCCCGCCGAGGACGTGGCGTGGCTGCGCGTGGACGTCGCGCTGCCCGCGGCGGCGCGCAGCGCGGCGGCACAGCTGTGCCACCGGCTCGGTTTCGGGGCGCGGCGCACCTCGGAGGTCGCGCTCGCGGTCACCGAGGCGGCGACGAACCTCCAGCGGCACGCGGGGGACGGTTCGCTGCTGCTGCGCCTGGTCCGGACGCCCGACGAGGCCGCGCTCGAATTCCTCGCGCTCGACAGCGGGCCCGGCATGTCCGACGTCGCGTACTCGCTGCGCGACGGGGCCTCGTCGGCGGGGACGCTCGGCGTGGGACTCGGCACGATCGGGCGGCTGGCGGACAGCTTCGGCATCCACTCGCTGCCCGGCCGCGGGACGGTGCTCACGGCACGGTTCTGGCCGGACCGCGAGCGGGGGCCGCACCGGCCCGAGCCGCTCGTCGCGGGGCTGACGCGGCCGATCAGCGGCGAGACCGTGTGCGGGGACGCGTGGGCGGCGCGCCCGGTGGACTCCTCCGACGAGGGGCCCGGGTCGGTCCTCGTGATGATGTGCGACGGGCTCGGGCACGGGCCGCTCGCGGCGCGGGCCGGGGAACTCGCCGTCGAGGCGTTCCGCACCACCGCGGCGGCGGAGCCGGACGAGGTGCTGCGCGTCCTGCACGGGGCGCTGCGGGGCGGGCGGGGCGCGGCGGTGGGGGTCGCGCGGCTCGACCTCGCGACGCGGCGCGTGCGGTTCTGCGGTGCGGGGAACATCAGCGCGTACGTGATCGGCGAGGGGCGGCGGCGCTCGCTCGGGTCGGCACCGGGGATCGTGGGGCACCAGTTGCCGCGGCTGCGGGTGTTCGAGGAGGCCGTGGCGGGGGTGGACGGGACGCTCGTGCTGCACTCGGACGGGTTGACGTCGCGGTGGGAGCCGGGGGATTTCCCGGGGTTGTTCGCGATGGCGCCGTTGACGGTGGCGGGGCAGATCTTCAACCAGGCGGGGGTCCGTCGGGACGATGGGGGGGTGGTGGTGGCGCGGGTTCCCTGACGGGAGGCGGGGGTGGCCTTGCGGCCGGTCGCCTCGCGGGGCTCCGCCCCGGGCCCCGGATTCGGGGCTCCGCCCCGCGCCCCGCTCCTCAATCGCCGGAGGCGCTGGAATGTGGGCTGAGGTCGAGATTTCGGGCTGGGGTTTCGTGTTTCGCGGAAGGGCTCTCGTCCCGCGTGCGGGTCGCCCGAGTGGTGCGGGGCGGGGTGGGGACGCAGGGTGGGGGGATGACGACGGTGACGGGTGGAGTCGGTGGGGGGCGGCAGGAGCCGCCGGAGCTTCCGGAGGCGCGGGGGGATCTCTCCGCGCACCTGCTCACGGCGCTGCGGGCGGGGCGGGACGCGCCGCCCTGGGGGCCGCAGGCGGCGCGGGTGGACCCGCTCGGCGAGGACCTGCAACTCGCGCTCTTCGTCCTCTACGGGTTCCACCGCGGCGGCTGGGCGGGGCTGGGGCCGAGCGCCGAGTGGGAGCCGCTGCTGCTGGGGCTGCGCCGCCCCCTGGAGCGCCGCTTCCTGGAGGCGCTGCGCGGGCTGACGCGCGGCGCCGAGGACGTCTCCGCGGCCTTGGCCGATCTGCTGGTGCGGCCCGAGGGCGGCGATCCGACGAGTGTGAGCGGCACGCTGGAGCGGGACGGGAAGCCGTGGCAGATCCGCGAGTACGCGGTGCTGCGGACGCCCGCGCGGACCGCCGAGGACGACGGGCCCGCCTGGACGCTGCCCCGGCTGCCCGCGCGCCCCCGGGCCGGGCTCCTCTCGCTCCTGCACGCGCGCGCCGGGCACGGG
>NZ_JAAGLR010000973.1 GCF_010548245.1 Streptomyces sp. SID11385 | reverse complement strand
TACGCCGCCCTCGCGCGCGAAGAGGCCCGCCGGTACGCGCGCCTCGCCCCCCGCTGGGAGGCGCAGCTCACCGACCTCGACACCGGGGACGCCGGGGACGGCCGGATACGCGCGGACCGTTTCAGCGCCGCCGCCGAGGCCGTCGAGCTCTTCCGCCTGCTCTTCGCCGTCCCCGCGATCGAGCCCGTCGGCCCGCCGCCCGGCGCCGTGCCGACCGCGCCCCTGCCCACCGACGACCGCGAGCTGACCCGCGTCCGCGCGCTGCTCGCCAAGGCCGAGGCGACCGCGTACCCCGCCGAGGCCGAGGCGCTCAGCGCGAAGGCGCAGGAACTCATGACCCGGCACCGCATCGACTCCGCGCGCCTCGCGGGCGTGCCCGCCGGGCCCGGCGACGGCGTCGCCGCCTGCCGCATCGGCGTCGAGCCGCCGTACGGCGAGGCGCAGGCGATCCTCCTCGACGCGGTCGCGCGCGCGAGCGGCTGCCGCGCGGTGTGGAACGAGGAGCACGGCTTCTCGACCGTCGTGGGCGACGCGGGGGACCTCGCGGCCGTCGAACTGCTGCACACCTCGCTCCTCGTGCAGGCGCAGGCCGCGCTCACGCGCGCGGAGGCGGAGACGAGGGCCGCGGGACGGCGGCGGACGAAGACGTTCCGGCAGTCGTTCCTGCTCGCGTACGCGGAGCACGTCGGCGCACGCCTTGAGGAGACGGCCGAGGCCACGGTGACGGAGTCGGCGGAGCCGGAGGTGCTGCCGGTCCTCGCGGCACGGGACGTCGCCGTGACGGAGGCGACGGAACGCATGTTCCCGCGGATGAAGGCCGCGCGGGTACGCGGAGTCAGCGACGAGGCGGGGTGGCGGCGCGGGCGGGAGGCGGCCTCTCTCGCGCGGCTCGGCGTGGTGCCCGGGGAGCTGCCCCCGGACCCCCGCTCCTGAAACGCCCCCGGCCCCCGGCCGGGGGCACCCCCGGGAGGGGCTGATCAACTGCGGGCCTTTTATCCGTATTGTGGCCCTGTGAGTTGGCTCAACGCCCTCGCCGAGACCTCGCGGTCCGGCCTCAAAGTCGAGCGCAAGCGCCTCGTGCCGCTCGTCGCGCTGCGCGGCGCCGCCGGGCTCGCGCTCGTCGTGCTGCTGAGCCTCAACCTCTTCGGGCCTGGCGTCGCCGCCTCCTCCGCCTTCGGCGCGTTCTCCGCCGCCGTCGCCACCTTCCAGCGTTCCTGGCGGCCCCGGCCGCTGCTCGCGCTCGCCTCCGGGTTCAGCCTCGCCGTCTCCACCTTCCTCGGCTACGTGTGCGTCATCCACCTGTGGCTCTTCGTGCCGCTCCTCATGCTGTGGGCCTTCGCCGCCGGGATGGCCTGGGCGGCCGGGCCCACCGCGGGGATCATCGCCGCCTCGAACGTCTCCATCGTCATGGTCACCGTGACCCTGCCCGGCTCCGTCGTCTCCGCGCTCGGGCACGCGGCGGTCATCGCGACCGGCGGGCTCGTGCAGGCCGCGCTCGTCTGGCTCGTACCGATCCGCCGCTGGGGCGCCCACCGCGACGCGCTCGCCGACGCGCTCGCCGCCGTCGCCGACTACGCGCGCAGGCTGCGCCAGGACCCCGTCGCCGACTTCGACCCCGAACCCCTCATGGAGGCCCGCAAGGCCGCCGTGCTCACCCCCGGGCAGGCCCGCCGCCGCCCCGTCGAACTGCGCGGCCCGCGCGGGGTCGCCGAACGCATCAGGCCCGTGCTCGCCTCGCTCGCCGACCCCGGCTTCGGGGTCCCCGCCGAGGGACCCGCGCGCGAGCGGGTGCGCGAGTTGCTGTACGCGGCGGGCACCGTGCTCGACGCGTGCGCCCGCGCCGTGCGGCGCGGGCAGCCCGTACGCGTACCGGCCGCGACGAAGGCCGTGCTGCGCACGCCCGACACCGAGGAACTGCTCTCCGGGCCCCCGCTGCGCGCCGCGCGCCGCCTGCTCGCCCTGCTCGACGACGTACGCGACACCGCCGACCCGAGCGGCGGGACCCGCTCGCGCGTCCCCGACGACGCGCGGGAGACCCCCTCCCACGGCATGCCCGCCGTGACCCGTACCCGCACCCGCGCGCCGCTCTCGGAGCAGGCCGCGGGCATCGCGCTCCTGCTCCGCCTCCAGCTGCGCCGCGACTCGCCGGTCTTCCGGCACGGCGTGCGCATCTCCGTCGTCGCGGGCGTCGGATACCTCCTCGGCTCCCTGCTGCCGCTCGGGCACCCGTACTGGGCGCCGCTCACCTCCGTCATGGTCATGCGCCCCGACTTCTCGCAGACCTACGCGCGCGCGGCCGGGCGCTTCACCGGGACCCTCCTCGGCGTGACCCTCGCGAGCCTCGTCGTGCGCCTCGCGCACCCCGGCACGGAACTCCTCGCCTGGCTCGCCGTGCTGTGCGGCGGGCTCATGTACCTGCTCATGCGCACGGGGTACGTCGTCGCGCAGTTCTGCGTCTCGATGTACGTCGTCTTCCTGCTCGGCATGGCCGGCACCGACCTCGAACAGACCACGCTGGAGCGGATCGGGCTCACCCTCGTCGGCGGGCTCCTCGCGATGCTCGCGTACGCCCTGTACCCGGCCTGGGAGGCGCCGCGCCTGCGCGGCAGGCTCGCCACCGCCCTGCTCGCGCACACCGCCTACGCCGCCGCCGTCTTCCGCGCCTACGCCAACCCCTCCGAGGACCGCAGCGCCCAGGTGCGCAAGGACCTCCTCGACGCGCGCGACAGCCGCGCCGAGTGGCAGGAGGCCGTCGAGAAGGCGCGCGACGAGCCGGTGCGGCAACGGGGCCTCTCGCGCGGGGCCGCCGACGACGCGGACGAGGCGCTCGCGCAGATCGCGCGGGTCGCGATGCTCATGGAGGCCCACCTGCCCGGCCGCGGCGCCCCGCCCGTACCCCCCGCGGACCGGCTCGCGCAGGCGCTCGACGCCGCGAGCACCCGGGCCGCCCGCGACCTGCGCGACCGCTCCGCGCCGCGCTGGGACGCGGTGCGCGCAGCGCTCGGGAACTGGGACGCCGAGGGGCCAGGGGAGCAGGCGCCCGACCGGGTCGCGCGGAAGGGGGCGGGGATGCTCGTCGAGGCGCTGGAGGGTTTCTCCGCCGCGCTCGCGCCGCCGAAGCCGCCGCGGGAGGGGCGGGAGCGGGAGAAGACGGTGCGGGTGCCGTCCATGGAGGAAGAGGAGGCGCGGCGGCCGAGGACGGGGTGAGGCGCGGCGGGTGGCACGCCTGCGGGGGCGACGCGTGGCGAGACGGGAGGCGCGGCGTGAGGCGGCTCACGCCCGCGCTTGTTGAAAATCATTTTCAAATGCGTACACTGGACGCATGGCTCACAACGAACTCCGCCCCCTCGTCAAGCTCCGCTCCACGGCGGGTACCGGCTACACCTACGTGACCCGCAAGAACCGCCGCAACGACCCCGACCGGATGGTCCTGCGCAAGTTCGACCCGGCCGCCGGACGGCACGTCGACTTCCGCGAGGAGCGCTGATCCCTCGCGCCCGGCACCCTGCGTAGGCACTCTACGCAGAGTGATGTGCGCCACGTCTCCCCGAGCCGGCCCCCTTGCGGGGCCGGCTTTCGCGTGTTCAGGAGGGGAATCGCCGCCTCCCGGGAAGCCTGTAGTCAGGGGAACACCCCACGTGCACGTGCATCTGCTCATGCATCAGCACGTGAACGCGGCTATGATCACGCGCAGTTGACCGATGCACCATTGGCCACAGCACTACCGGGAGCAACCAGTGCACCAGGCGTACAACGGCATGGCGGCAACCGAACTCCAGAAGGTTCACCGGGTCGTCTGGCAGAAGAGCCGGCACAGCAATTCCCAGGGCACCTGCGTGGAGTTCGCCAAACTCCCGGGCGGCGACGTCGCTGTGCGCAACTCCCGCCACCCCGAGGGCCCGGCGCTCGTCTACACGCGCGCCGAGATCGAGGCGATGCTCCTCGGAGTGAAGGACGGGGAATTCGACCACCTCGTCACGGGCTGAGGGCTGCTTTCACCCCGCGTGACCGCCGCGAGGCGGTCCGTCGCGTCCCGTACGCGGGCCCGCGTACGAAAAGACGTACACGAAAAGAGCGGTGTCCGCGTCCGGCGGCACCGCTCGTCGTCATGGGCTCTCGTCCTCATCGGCCGGGCCCGGCCCCCGCGCTCACACCCGGAAGAGCGCCCACACCATCTTCCCGTGCGGCGTCCCGGCGAGCGGGTGCCAGCCCCAGCTCTCGCTGAAGGAGTCCACGAGGAAGAGGCCGCGTCCGCACTCCGCGCCGAAGTCCTCCGCGCGCGCGACCGGGCTCGCGTCGCTCGGGTCGCGGACCGCGCACATCAGGCGGCCCGCCCAGCGCATGAGGTGGAGGCGGACCGGGCTCTCGTCCTGGGTCTCCTCGGGCGCGGGCTGGGGCAGGGCGTGGCGCAGGGCGTTGGTGACGAGTTCGGAGACGACGAGGGCGATGTCGTCGGCGAGTTCGGCCAGTTCCCAGCGGTCCAGCGTCGACCGGGCGAACTGCCGTGCCTCGCGCACGCCTTCGAGGCGGGTGCTCAAGGCGCAGGAGGCGGCGTCGCTGACGGTCGCGGGGTCGAGCGGTGGTAGCCCTTGCCTCTGCGGGTCGAGCATGGTCGATCCATTCGTCCCCATGCGAGGCACTCCCGGAATTCGCGATGGCTGCGCGGCGGTGCGCCCCCATCGTGGCGGAACGCACACAGCGGATGCAAGGGCAGATGCACGTGCACGCGCCGGAATTGCCGTCACACCTACCACTTCACCCCCATTTATTCCGGCCAACTCGCGGCAACTCTTCCCGGCACATGACACAAGCTTTCCGTTTCCGTAACCGAACGAGTACGGCACGGAGCCTTTTAGTGGCAGACTGCGGGGCTTGGAGGCAACGCCCTTGACGTCCTATGGAGGGGAGGCTGGGTGTCGTGACCGCAGGGGACTGGGGGCAACCCCAGGCCGAGGGGGCAGGCGGAGGCTCGGTCGTACGGCGCATCCTGCTCGGCTCGCAGCTGCGGCGGCTGCGCGAGTCGCGCGGGATCACTCGCGAAGGCGCCGGCTACGCGATCAGGGCCTCGGAATCGAAGATCAGCCGCATGGAGTTGGGACGGGTGAGCTTCAAGGCGCGGGACGTGGAGGATCTGCTCACGCTCTACGGCGTGCACGACGCGGCGGAGCGCGGTCAGCTGCTCGGCCTCGCGAAGGAGGCGAACATCGCGGGCTGGTGGCACAGTTACTCGGACGTCCTGCCGAGCTGGTTCCCCACGTACGTGGGCCTGGAGGGCGCCGCCTCGGTGATCCGGGTCTACGAGGTGCAGTTCGTGCACGGTCTGCTCCAGACCGAGGCGTACGCGCAGGCCGTCGTGACCAAGGGGATGCCGGACGGGGACCCCTCCGAGATCGAGCGGCGCGTCGCGCTGCGCCTGGAACGCCAGAAGGTCCTCGTCGCCGAGCGCGCCCCGCGCTTCCACGCGGTGCTCGACGAGGCCGCGCTGCGCCGCCCGTACGGTGACAGGGGCGTCATGCGCGAGCAGTTGGAGCACCTCATCGAGATGTCGCAGCACGAGAACGTGACGCTCCAGGTGATGCCGTTCAGCTTCGGCGGGCACTCGGGCGAGAGCGGCGCCTTCTCCCTGCTCGGCTTCCCCGAGTCGGACCTGTCCGACCTCGTCTACCTCGAACAGCTCACGAGCGCGCTCTACCTCGACAAACCCGAGGAAGTCGCCCTCTACGGAAGCACGTTCGACCGGCTGAGCGCGGACTGCCCGGGCCCGGAGGAGAGCCGCGACCTGCTGCGGGGGCTGCTCCAGCTGATGTGAGGCGGCGGGGGCCGGGCCCGGCCCCGTACGGACGGGGGTGGACCCCGTACGGGCGACGGTGGATCGCGGTCGGACGCGCGTGCGTTCCGTGCCGGGGCGGGCGGGTTCCGTACGGGCGTCGGCGCCCCGTTCCCGCGGCACGGCGTCCCCCGCTCGGCCCAGTCCCTGCCCCCGCCGGGCCGCGCGCGCGTACCATGCACGCCAACGGGGAGTCGCGAAAGGGTCATTGGACCCTGGCGGCACGCGCAACCGGCAAGGAATGGACCATGTCGTTCTTCACCGACCTGTCCCACCAGTACATCGACGGCGAATGGCGCGTCGGCCGGGGTTCCTGGGACGTCATCGACTTCAACCCGTACAACGGCGAGAAGCTCGCCGCCGTCACCGCGGCGACCGGCGTCGAGGTCGACGAGGCGTACCGGGCGGCGGCGCGGGCGCAGCCCGGCTGGGCCGCCGCGGGACCGCACGCGCGCCGCGAGGTCCTGGAACGGGCCCGGACCGCGCTCGTCGGTCTACGCGAGGAGACCGCCGAGGCGATGATCGCCGAACTCGGCGCGACACGCGCGAAGGCGTACTACGAGATCGACCTCGCCGCCGAGTTCCTGCGGCACGCCGCCGGGGTCGCCGTGATGCCCGACGGGGAACTCCTGCCCGCGCTCACGCCGGGCAAGGAGAACCGCGTCTACCGCGAGCCCGCCGGGGTCGTCACCGTCATCAGCCCCTTCAACTACCCGCTGCTCGTGACGCTCAAGTCCGTCGCGCCCGCGCTCGCGCTCGGCAACGCGGTCCTCGTCAAGCCCAACCAGAACACCCCGATCGTCGGCGGCGGCCTCATCGCCCGCGTCTTCGAACTGGCGGGGCTGCCCGCGGGGGTGCTCAACGTCCTCGTGACCGACATCGCCGAGATCGGCGACGACCTCATCGAGCACCCCGTCCCGAAGGTCATCTCCTTCTCCGGCTCGGACCGCATCGGCCGCCACGTCGCCGCCGTCGCCGCGCGCGCCCTCAAGCGCACGGTCCTCCAGCTCTCCGGCAACGGCGCCTTCGTCGCACTCGGCGACCTGACCGGCGCGGCCCTCGACCAGGCCGTCGACGCGGCCGTCTTCAGCCGGTACGTGTACCAGGGCCAGGTGTGCATGGCCGCCAACCGCATCCTCGTGGACCGCGCGCTCGAACCCGAGTTCAGCGCCCGCTTCACCGCGCGCGTGGCCGCGCTGCGCACCGGCGACCCCGCCGACCCGGCGACGCAACTCGGGCCCGTCATCGACTCGTTCCACGCCGAGGCGCTCACGGCGCTCGTCGACGAGGCGCTGAGCGAGGGCGCGACGCCGCTCCTGCACGGCCGCACCGTGGGCAACCTCGTCGAGCCCACGATCCTCACCGGGCTCTCGCCGCACTCGCCGCTGCTGCGCCAGGAGATCTTCGGGCCCGTCGCGCTCCTCGTCCCCTTCGACGGCGACGAGGAGGGACTGCGGCTCACCAACGACACGCCGTACGGGCTCAGCAGCGCGGTCCACACCGCGGACGCCGAGCGCGGGGTCGCCTTCGCGCGCCGCGTCGAGGCCGGGATGATCCACGTCAACGGCACGACGATGGAGGACGACCCGATGGCGGCCTTCGGCGGCGTCAAGCGCTCCGGAATCGGCCGGCTCAACGGGCAGGCCTCGATCGACGCGTTCACGACGCAGCGGTGGATCTCGGTGCAACACGGGCCCGTGACCTACGAGTTGTGAGCGGGCGGGGCTTCTCGCGGGTGCGGGAGCGGGGGGCGGTGGGTGGCGGACCGTCCCTGTCCGCGATCGCCCCTACCTTCCTCGTACCGGCCCAACGGGGCCACCGGAGAAGGAGAATCCCATGGTCAAGCACGTCGGTCCCGAGCTTCCCGGCGACGAGACGGGCGCGCTGCTCGCCTTCCTCGACGAGCAGCGCGGCGCCCTCCGCCGCGCCACGCTCGGGCTCACCGAGGAGCAGGCGCGGCAGCGGCCCTGCGCGAGCGCGCTGAGCCTCGGCGGGCTCCTCAAGCACACCGCCGAGACCGAACAGGGCTGGCTCGCCCGCGCCCGGGGCATCGCCCCCGACACCGAGCGCACCCCGGAGAACTGGCACGAGAGCCACGTCCTGCTCGACGGCGAGACCCTGGAGGGCACCCGCGCCTACGCCGAGAAGGTCGCGCACGAGACCGAGGAGTGGATCAGGTCGCGCCCGAGCCTCGACGAGACCTTCCCGCTCCCCGAGGCCCCCTGGTTCCCCGACGCCGAGGCCGTCTCGCTGCGCTGGCTCCTCCTCCACCTCGTCCGCGAGACCGCCCGCCACGCGGGCCACGCCGACATCCTGCGCGAACAGCTCGACGGCGAGACGGCGTTCGCGCTGGTGGAGCGGGAGGAAGGGGAGCGGGGCGAGGGCTGAGGAAGCGCGGGGCACGGGGCCGGCGGCCGGGACGGGGCGACCATCCGCCTCCGGCACCCGGCCCGGTGCCCGCCCGCCCCGTGCCCGCCCCGCCCCCCTCAGTGGTGGAACGCCGTCGCCCGCTCCCTGCTGTGGGTCACCGGGTGGGGCTGGGAGCGGAGTTGGGGGAGCAGGGTCGTCAAGTCACCGAGCAGCAGGTCCGACAGGTCGGACGAGAAGCCGTTGCGGCAGACGATGCGCAGGACGAAGAGGTCTTCGCGGTTCTTCGGGAAGGTGTAGGCCGGGACGAGCCAGCCGCGTTCGCGCAGGCGCCGGGAGACGTCGAAGACGTCGTAGGCGGTGACGTCGGACGTCGTCGTGAAGGCCAGGACCGGGAGCGCGTCGCCCCGCGTCAGCATCCTGAAGTCGCCCAGCGCCTCGATGCGTTCGGCGAGCCCCCGCGCCACGTCCCTGCTCGACTGCTGCACCGCCCGGTACCCCTCGAAGCCGAGGCGCAGGAACGTGTAGTACTGCGCGACGACTTGCGCCCCCGGCCGGGAGAAGTTCAGCGCGAAAGTGGGCAGTTCGCCGCCCAGGTAGTTGACGCGGAAGACTAGCTCCTCCGGCAGCGCCTCCTTGTCCCGCCACAGCGCCCAGCCCACGCCCGGGTACACGAGCCCGTACTTGTGCCCCGAGGTGTTGATCGACGCGACGCGCGGCAGCCGGAAGTCCCACACGAGGTCCGGGTCGAGGAACGGCGCGATCATCCCGCCCGAGGCCCCGTCCACGTGCACGGGGATGTCGAGCCCGGTCCGCTCCTGGAGCGCGTCGAGCGCCGCGCACAGCTCCGCGACCGGCTCGTACGACCCGTCGAAGGTCGAGCCGAGGATGCCGACGACGCCGATGGTGTTCTCGTCGCACAGCTCCACCGCCGCCTCCGGCGAGAGGTGGTACCGCTCGCCCTCCATCGGCACCTGCCGCGCCTCCACCTCCCAGAAGTCGCAGAACTTCTCCCAGCACACCTGCACGTTGATCCCCATGACGAGGTTCGGCCGCGCGCTGCCCGGATAACGGCCGGGGTTCCGCTTCATCCAGCGCCGCTTGAGCGCCATCCCCGCGAGCATGCACGCCTCGCTCGACCCCGTCGTCGAACACCCCACCGCGTCCCGCGCGTCCGGGGCGTGCCACAGGTCGGCGAGCATCGCGACGCAACGCCGCTCCAGCTCCGCCGTCCTCGGGTACTCGTCCTTGTCGATCATGTTCTTGTCGAGGCACTCGCTCATGAGCACCCCCGCCTGCGGCTCCATCCACGTCGTGACGAACGTGGCGAGATTGAGCCGCGCGTTCCCGTCCAGCATCAGCTCGTCGTGCACGAGCTGGTACGCCGGGTGCGGGGCCATCGGCTCGCGCGGCAGCCGGTGCCGGGGCGGGGCCTCGCGCATCCCGTCGAGCGGGTCGGCCTCGCCGAAGAAGGGGTTCACGGCGAGCGGCTTGTCCCGCTCCTCCGGGTCCTCGGGCGGGTGGTGCAGCATGGCGCTCCCTCGGGGTGCGGGCCCGGCGGTACGGGGCCTGGTGTCGCGGGCAGCGTAGGCGGAGAACGTATGAAAACGGGGCAATTACGTACGCGACCGGCTCGGTGCCGCGCAGGCGCGTCGGCGGGTCCGCGGGTGGGCGGGAGGGAGGTTCACGGGGCGTGGGGTGCGGTGCTCGTCGTGACGCCCGGCACATTCGCGGGGGCGCCGGAACCGTCCCGGCGCCCCCGCACGTCGGCCGGGGCAGCCGCTCCGCCGCCCGGCGGCTCCTGTCCGTGCTTCGCGGGCCCGCGAAAGAGGGCGTCCCGGCGGGACCGGCCGCGCGGGGGCGGGAACGCGGGTGGGGCGGGCCTCGTTGGTAGCTTTGCTACCGCATGACTTTCCCCAGCGGCGGAACGATCCCCGCCACCTCTCCGCCGAACGGTCGTCCCCCCGCCGGCCAGGACCCCCAGGAGCCCGAACGTCGTGAACTCGCTTGCTCTCGGACCGAGCTGGCTCGATCCCAACACCATGCTCGACAACTTCGGCGTCTGGGGACTCGCACTCATCGTCTTCGCCGAGTCGGGGCTGCTCATCGGCTTCTTCCTGCCCGGCGACTCGCTGCTCTTCACGTGCGGCCTGCTCATCACGAGCAACCAGCTCGACTTCCCGCTCGCCGGGGCCATCGCGATCATCTGCGTCGCGGCGATCCTCGGTGACCAGGCCGGATACCTCTTCGGCAAGAAGGTCGGGCCCTCGCTCTTCAACCGGCCCGACTCGAAGATCTTCAAACAGGAGAACGTGCAGAAGGCGCACGAGTTCTTCGAGAAGTACGGCGCGAAGTCACTCGTCCTCGCCCGCTTCGTGCCCGTCATCCGCACCTTCACGCCGATCATCGCGGGCGTCAGCGGCATGGCCTACCGCTCCTTCGTCACCTTCAACGTCATCGGCGGCGTCCTGTGGGGCGCGGGCGTGACGCTGCTCGGCTCGTGGCTCGGGAAGATCGACTTCGTCAAGGAGAACATCGAGTTCATCCTCGTCGCGATCGTCCTCGTCTCGGTCGTACCGATCGCGATCGAGTACCTGCGGGCGCGCGGCAAGAGCGGCAAGAACTCCTCCTCCGGCTCCACGCCTCCCGCCGGGCGCGCCGAGGACCCCGCCCGCCGCGACGACGAGGGCCCGCAGGACCCGGGCGGCTCCCCGCAGTCCGCGTGGAACAGCGCCCCCTACGCCGACGGCTCCCCGTACGGCCAGCAGCCCTCCGCCCCGTACGGCGGCACCCCCTACGGCACCTCGCAGACCCCCGGCGGCCACGCCCCCCAGCAGCCCCCGGCCGGTCCGCAGCCCTACGGCGGCGAGACCTACGGCGGCCAGCAGGGCGCCTACGGCCAGGCCCCCTACCCGTCCCCGCAAGCGCCCCGGTCCCCGCAGCCGCCCCAGTCCCCGCGTCCCTACGGGCAGCAGCAGTACCCGCCCGCGTACGACGCCGGGCAGCAGAACGGGCAGGACGGCGGCTACGGCCAGCAGGCCCCGGCCCCGTACGACAACAACGGCGGGCAGAACCCGTACGGCAACGGTCAGCAGGCCCCCTACACCGGTCAGTCCCAGGCGTACGGCGGTCAGCCCCAGGGGTACGGCGGTCAGCCGCAGCCGTACGGGCAGCAGCAGCCCCAGCAGCCCCAGCAGCCGTACGCCCAGCAGCCCGCGCCGCAGCGGCCGGACGGCGGCTACCAGGAGCCCGACGCGACCCAGCCCTTCCCCGCCTACGAGCAGGAGCAGGCTTACGGCCGGCAGCCGCGGCAGGGCGGCTACGGCTACCCGGACGAGGAGCCGCGCCGCTGAGCGGTCCCGCGCGGCGGGGGCACGGGCCCGGGGCGGGCGTCAGAAGCCCCGGGTCCGTTTCGCTCCCTTGCGGGTGATCGTGCCGGGCACGCGCAGGAAGAGCCGCGAGATCTCCGAGCCCAGGTTCACGCCGATCGCGATCGCGAGCGCCGTCGCGACCGCGCGCGAGAGCGAGAGCAGGCCGTCGTCCAGCTCGTTCTGCGCGATGCCGAGCAGCCCGTAGTACGTCGCGGAACCGGGCAGGAGCGGCCCGATCGCGGCCGTCACGTACGGCAGCGACGAGGCGAACTGGTAGCGCGAGAGCAACTGCCCGAACAGGCCGACGAGCCCGGCGGCGACCGCCGTCGCCGCGACGGGCGAGATCTTGCCCGTGAAGTGCATCGAGCCGTAGATGAGCCAGGCGACGCCGCCGTTGAGCGCGACGGGGACGACCGTCGAGCGCTCCTGCTGGAGCAGCACCGCGAAGGCGAGGGACAGCGCGACCGAGGCGAGGAGCTGCGCGACCGGCCTGTTCACGGCGTTCACGGTCACGTCCGGGTCGAGACTGGCGTGCAGCTGGACGCCCGCGTACAGCACGACGAGCACCCCGATGACGATCCCGACGAAGAAGTACAGGACCTCCAGGAGCCGCGCCGCCGCGGTGATGTAGTAGCCGGTCAGGCCGTCCTGCACCCCGGCGACGAGCGCCCGCCCCGGCAGCAGCGCGAAGAGGCCACCGGTGATGACGGCCGAGGCCCGCAGGTCCGAGTGGGCGAGGTTGAGGGTGACGCCGATCGCGGCGGGCGGCGTCGCGGCGACGAGGAACTGGTAGAACTCCGGCAGCCCGCGCCCGGCCGCGAGCCACGCGAGCCGGTCGCCGAGCATCGCGCCGATCGCCGCGCAGAAGAAGACCGCGACACCACCGCCGACGAGCACCGACGCGCTCCCGGCGAGCAGCCCGTTCGCCCCCGTGAGCGCCCACCCCGGGTACGGGTGCCTGTTGCGCCGTATCACCGCAAGCCGCCGGTACGCCTCTTCGAGGGAGACGTCCGTGCCCGGCGAGGTGAGGTCGTCGACGAGCTGGAAGACGGCGGACAGCCGCGTGTAGTCGGTGCCGCGCCGCCGCACGGTGCGCGCGGCGGTCACCGGGTCCTCGACGAGGCTCGGCTGGTAGCTGATGTTGAGAAGCGTGAAGGTGACGTTCGGTTCGACGCGGTCGAGCCCGTACGAGCGCGAGACGGCGAACATCGCGGCCTCGACGTCCTCGGCGCCCTCGCCGCCCGCGAGCAGCAGCTCGCCGATACGCAGCGTCAGGTCGAGCACGCGCGGGACGGCCGGGCCCTCCTCGGCGTCGTGCTTCTGCGCCGACTCGGGGGTCGGGCGCTCGGCGACCGGCATGCGCAGCATCGTGCGCATCCGGTCCTGCCACGGCGCCTCCTTCGTCAGGCGCAGGATCGGGACGCCCTCGGCGGGCGTGAAGGCGGGCGGCGCGTGGTGGGCGTCGTAGGTGTGGGGGAGGGAGAAGGCGGAGGTGGTGGTCGCGGCGGTGTCGGTCTCGGGGGGCTCGGGCGGCACGAAGCCCTCGGGGAGCGCGAACTCGGAGGTGACCTGCGAGTCGTCCTCGGCCTTCGGCTCGGTTTTCGGCGCGGCGGACGCGACGCCGGAGGGCGGCGAGAACGCGCTGCGGGCCTCGTCGGACTGCGGCTTCGCGGAGCCCTCGTCCGGCTCCGGGCCGTCCGCCGCCGCGTCACGGCCCCGGTCCTCCGCCTCGCTCACCTGTCGCCACGCTCCTCGCTCCGCTGATCCGCATCCGCCCCCCGGCTTCGGCTCACCCACTGCACAGCACCGTAAACGCCGTGGCGCCGCGCGGCCCGGCGAGCCCGCGGGGGGCCGCACGGGGGCACGGCACGGCGAAGGGGCCGTACGGAAACCCGTACGGCCCCTCGGCACCGGCCCGCCAGGGGCTCAGTGACCGCCCTGCTCCTTGAGCCGCTTGCGGCTCGCCTCGATCTCGGCCTCGGCCTCGGCGCGGCCGACCCAGTCGGCGCCCTGGACCTCCTTGCCGGGCTCCAGGTCCTTGTAGGACTCGAAGAAGTGCTTGATCTCGTCGCGCAGGAACGGCGAGACGTCCTCGATGTCCTGGAGGTGCGCGAAACGCGGGTCACCGGCCGGGACGCACAGCAGCTTGTCGTCGCCGCCCGCCTCGTCGGTCATCTTGAACATGCCGATCGTGCGCGCCTCGACGAGGACGCCCGGGAAGAGCGGCTCGTCCAGGATGACGAGCGCGTCGAGCGGGTCGCCGTCCTCGCCGAGGGTGTCCTCCACGAAGCCGTAGTCCGTCGGGTACGCCATCGACGTGTACAGGCGGCGGTCCAGGCGCACCCGACCGGTCTCGTGGTCCACCTCGTACTTGTTGCGCGAACCCTTCGGGATCTCGATCGTGACGTCGAACTCCACCGCTGGCTCCTCCATGTCGGTACGTGTCCGAACGTGGCCGTGCCACGTCCGTTCCTGAGCTGTTCGTGACTGCGTCCGACCGGGGGACCCCGCCCGGCTCCGGTCCCGGGGAGGTACCCGTACGGACCGGGGCGCCGTGCTCGCGGTAAGGCGCAGTGGTTAAGTGTCCCTCACTCCGCTCAGTGATCGTGAAAGGGGCTGGTCCGCCGTGCCCGAGCCGAAGCCGCTCGCCCGCCTCCGGCCCCGAGCCCCGCTCACGAGCCTGCGGCTGACGGTCGCCGCCACCGTCGCCGGACTCCTGATAGCCGGCGGCACGGCGGCCCTCGCGGGCCCGTACGACTCCTCCGGACAGCGCGTCGCCGAGGCCCGCCGCGCCGCC
>NZ_JAAGLR010000943.1 GCF_010548245.1 Streptomyces sp. SID11385 | reverse complement strand
CCGCCGCCCGCGCCGCTCCCGCACCCGGCGAGCCCGCTCCCGGCGAGCAGCAGCGCGCCCGCCGTGAGCGCGGCCCCCGCCACGCGCCTCGTGCCCCGCACCCGTCGTTCCCCTCGAAGCCGCATGGCCACAGGCTATGCCGCTCCCTGTGCGCGCCCTGTGCCGGGGCGCCGGGCCCCCGGTCCTCAGCCCAGGTGGCTCAGGACCGCGTTCGGCTCGCCGGGCAGCGCGGCCTTCACCGTGCGGCTCCAGTCGTCGGCCAGGATCTCGATTTCGCCCTTCTCGACGCCGTCGAGACTCTGCCGTGCGACCTCGACCGGGTCGATCTTCGGGCCCTCGTAGTCGCCCATCATGTCGGTGTCGGCGGCGCCGAGGTGAACGCCCTGCACGAGGACGCCCGCGGGGGCGAGTTCGAGACGGAGCGCGTTGGTCATCGCCCACGCCCCGGCCTTCGACATCGCGTACGCCCCCGCGCCGGGAACCGTGAACCAGGAGAGCGCCGACAGGACGTTGACCAGTGCGCCCCGGTGCGCGCGCAGGGCGGGGGCGAAGGCGCGGGCCATGTCGAGCGTCCCGTACAGGTTCGTGTCGAGGGTGCGCCGGGTCCCGTCGAGCGGCCCGTCGAGCAGCGGCCCCATGAGGCTGATCCCCGCGTTGTTGACCAGCAGCGACACGTCCTCGGCCTGCCGCGCCGCCGCCTCGATCGTCGCGCGGTCCGTGAGGTCGAGGCGGACGAGCGTGACGCGCGGGTCCGTGCGCAGCGCCTCGTCCGCGCGCTCCGGCTCGCGCACCCCCGCGTAGACCCTGCCGGCGCCCCGCGCGAGGAGTTCGCCGACGAACCGGCGGCCGATGCCGCGGTTGGCCCCGGTGACGAAGGCGGTCTGTCCTGCGATGTTCATGGCACGCTCCCGGCGCGAATCGGTACGGCGGTCGGTACCGCGTACCGGTACGAATCCCCGGCTCCCGGGGACACCGACTACGCTAGAACCTGACACCAATGTCAGAGACAAGCCGAAGTGACGGGAGCCACACGGTGAAGATCGGCGAACTCGCCCGGCGCACCGGCGCGAGCGTGCGCTCGCTGCGCTACTACGAGCAGCAGGGACTCCTGGACTCCACGCGCACCCCCGGCGGCCAGCGCGTCTACGAGCCCGAGGCCGTCGACCGCGTCGAGCTGATCCAGCTCCTCTACGCGGCCGGGCTCCCCTCCCGCACGATCCTCGCCCTCATCCCCTGCGTCACCACGGGCCACGCGACCCGCGACATGTACGCGAAGGTCCGCCACGAGCGCGCCTCCATCCAGGAGCGCATCGACGAACTGACCCGCGCCCGCGACCAGCTCGACGAGGTCATGGCCCACGTACGGCGCGCGGGGATCGCACCGGAGCCGGAAGCGGAAACGGAAGCGGCTTAGGCGACGGGCCGGTCAGGCCACGGCCCGCAGGAAGCGGGTCCAGCTCTCGGGGGAGAAGGCGAGGGCGCCGCGGGCGCGGTCCTTGGTGTCGCGGACGGCGTGGCGGCCGGCAGGGGTGGCGGCGTGTTCGAGGCAGGCGTTGGAGGTTCCGCTGTACGTGCTCTTGTGCCAATCCAGGCTTTCCGGCTCAGTCACTGACACGAAGGGGCGGGACCGCCTGGGCATGACTCACGTTTCCTTGATCAAGTTCCGCACATAGTCCAGCGACTGCTTCGGCGACATGGCGGCAGCCGTCAACTCGTCCCACAGGCCGAGGTAGAACGCCACGTCAGAGCGCTGTTCGAGCAACGTACCACCGCTCATGTGCTCCAACCACACGACGTCAACCGGCGGTTCACCGCGCTGACTCAGGATGTAGTGCGGCACTCGCTGCTCCATCGGGAGCGCCGCCTCCAGGGGCAGGACCTGGATCGTCACCTTGCTGCGCTCGCTCATCTCCAGCAAGTGGTTCAGCTGGTCGATCACCACGTGCCTGCCGCCCGCGATCCGGTGCAGGACGGGCACATCGATCACGGCGCGGAAGCGGAAGGCGCCCTCGCCCTCCAGGAGTTCCTGGCGCTTGAACCGGACCCGCACCATCTCCTCCTCCTTCTCGGGCGTCCAGCGCGTGGCGAAGACGCGCCGCATGTAGCCCTCGGTCTGGAGCAGTCCCGGCATGACGCTGCACTCGTAGGTGCGGATCAGCTCGGAGTCGACCTCCAGGGTCATGAAGTCCTTGAGGGCGTCGTCCAGCATCGGCCCCTCGCCCGACCACCAGTCCCGCTTGTGGATCTGCTTCGCCAGCCTCCGAACGTTATTGCGGTATTGCTCGTCGTCCACGCCCACGAGGTTGAAGAACGTCGTCAGGTCGAGTGGCCGTATACCGCGTTTTCCGTTCTCGATCTGGCTGATCTTCGGCTGACCGCATTCCAGGGCCGTGGCCACGTCGTTGACCTTCAGCCCGGCCTCCAGGCGGAGGCGGCGGAGTTCGGCGCCTAGGCGGCGGCTGCGCATCGTCGGCATGTCGCTCTGAGCCATGGCGACATGATGAGGTGCTGTTTCACAGGCCCACAAGGTCCTGCGGTCAACTCATCCCTTCGAGTGATGAGTGCGCTGGAATAACTTTCCTCCGGGATTGGGTACGGTCCACTCTCGTAAGCGCGGAAGCCTCCCCACTCCGCCAACAAGCCCGCACCGCTGGAGGGTTCATGCCGGCCGCCACTCTTCCTCTCCGGTACTGGTGCCGGTGCGAGCGGACGCCGGCGCCCTCGGCGCCGCGCGGGATTCTCGCACTGACGCCGGGGGAGGCGCTGGAGTGGGTGCGCGAGGGCGTGCGGGATGTCGTCGCGGAGCTGGCGGCCGAGGAGTTCGACCGGGCCTGGTCCTGGCTCGGGGACCACTGGCGGCGCACGGAGGCGGACCGGCGCTCGCTGCGGGCCGGACTCCCGTACGCGCTGCGGCTCGGCGGGCCCGAGGCGCTGTGGACGTGGACCGTCCACCCCGTCCAGCCGCTCCCCCTCCTCGACCGGCGCCTCGCCACCACGACGCGGAGAATCGCACAGAAGGTGGAGGGGTGAGGTCCGCCGACCGTCCTGGCCCCGGTCAGGGCGGGCACGGCGGCGGGTACGGGCCCCCGACGGCCGCGGGGCCGCGCGGGTCGCCCCCGCGCGGCCCCGTTCCGTGAGGCGCCTGCCGCTCAGCCGCGTACCGGCTCCTCGCCGCGGCGCCCCGTACGCCGCAGCGCCACCAGCACCATCGCCAGGCCCGCCGCCGCCCACACACCGAGCACCGCGAGCGGCCCGGCCGCTCCCGTGCCGCCGAAGAAGGTCTCCGCGCGCAGGAGCGAGCCCGAGGCGCCCATCGGGATGAGCTGGCCGAGCGTCGACCAGCCGTCCGGCAGCCAGTAGGGGCCCGTCGCGAGGCCCGAGAGCGGGTTGCCGAGGAACATCATCGCGACCGCGAGGCCGATGAATCCGCGCTGGCCGAAGAGGGCCTGGAGGCCGAGGAAGGGCAGGCCGAGCGCGAGCATCCCGAAGCTGAGGCTCAGCCAGGTCGCCCCGTAGTCGCCGTCGACCGTGCCCGTACCGAAGTGGAGCACCGCCGTCACGCCCGCCGCCGCGATGAGCGCGAAGGCGACCGCTCCGCCGAGCCGGGCACGCAGCGTCGCCGCGCCCGGGGCCACGAGCGCGAGGATCATGACCGGCAGGATGCCGCCGAACATCAGCGGCAGCGCGAGCGAGGTGAGCCCCGTGCCGTGCGGGTCGTCCGCGCCGAAGCCGACGACCTCGTGCGTCGTCGCCTTGACGTGCTGCTGATCGGCGAGGCCCGTACCGAGGCCGCTGATCGCCGTGCTGATCTGCTGGCCGCCCGCCGAGGCGGTGTACACGTCGATCCCGTCCGCGCCGAGCGCGAGGCCGCCGACCACGTCGCGGTCGTGGATCGCCTCGGCGAGCGCGTGCGCGTTCGCGTACGTCTTCACGTCCCACTGCTCGTCGGGGAGCCGGTCCTGCGCGGCGGCGACGGCCTGCTGCGGCCCGGTGACGCCGAGCGGAGCGTGGTGCGGGCCGCCGTTGACGGAAGGCAGGCCGAAGGCGCACAGCAGCACCGTGATCGCGGCGGCGAGGCCGACGACGACCGCGACGATACGGCGGGTGTTCCGGCTGCCGCCGGACGTGGGCGGCGGGGTCGCTCCCGTGCTCCCGGTGGCCTCGGTGATCGCGGTGGGGGCGGCGGTTCCGGCCCCGGTGGGGGCGGCGGTGACGTCGGTCGTCGACATGGCAACCCTCCTCTCTCTGACGTGGTGGGTCGCTCTCACTGTACAACTCATTAGGCGATGAGTTCATCGTGAGATGAGTTACGGAGCCGGAGCGGTGCGGAGCGGGAGGCATGATGGAGGAATGGCTGAGGACGCGGAGACGGGTACGGGGCAGGGCAAGCACGCCGGGGGACGCAGGCCCGGGGAGACCCGTACGCGCGTGGCGATACTCGACGCCGCCCGCGCCTGCTTCGCCGAGCGCGGTTTCGACGGGACGAGCCTGCGGTGGATCGCCGAGACGGCGGGCGTCGACCAGGCGCTCGTGCACCACTTCTACGGCTCGAAGGCGAGCCTCTTCGTCAAGGCTCTCGAACTGCCCGAACGCCTCTGGACCGCGCTCGGCGAAGCCTCCGCGGGCCCGCGCGAGGGTGTCGGCGAACGCCTCGTCCGCGCGCACCTCTCGGTGTGGGACGACGCGGCCTCGCGCCCGGCGCTCATGGCGATGGTCCGCTCCGCCGCCGTCCACGGCGACGCGGGAGCGCGGCTGCGCGAGGTCGCGGGCGGAGTGCTCGGCCGCGTCCTCGTCGCGGCCCTCGACGGCGCGGACGTGAAGCTGCGCACGTCACTCATCGCGACGCAGCTCATCGGCCTGTCGCTCATGCGCTACGTGATGCTGCTCGAACCGCTCGCGTCGGCGGACACGGAGGCGGTGGTACGGCAGTACGGGGCGGCGGTGCAGGCGATTGTGGACGGGGGCGGGGCGGACGGGGGCGAGGGCGGCGGCGCTGGGGTCTGAGGCGCTGCGGTCCAAGGCGCCGTGTCAGGCAGGACCCCGGCGCCGACCGGCCCCGCTCAAGCAGGACCCCGGCGCCGATCGGCCCCGCTCAAGCGGGCCCCCGCTCCGACCGCCCGTTTCAGCGTGGCTCGCGGCCCAGGATCTCCGCGCGCATCACGCGGCCGGCCTCCTCCGCCAACTCGTCCTCGCCGTCCAGCTCCTGGTCCGTGTCGAGGCCGTCGAGCGGGGTGAGGGGCTGGTCGAGGCGGACGTGGGCGACGAGGGACTGGAGGGCGCGCAGGGCGGCGGACGCGTTCGGGCCCCAGTTGGTGAAGTACGAGAACTGCCACCACCACAGCGCCTCGGAGACGCGCCCCGCGCGGTAGTGCGCGAGGCCGTGGCGCAGCTCGGTGACGATGCCCGAGAGGTCGTCGGAGAGGCGGTGCGCGACGGGGGCCTTGCGGGGCTCGTACGGGTCGAAGACCTCGGAGTAGACGTCGACCGGGTCGAGGAGCTGGGCCAGGCCCTCGCGGAGCGGGTCGCTGTCCGGCTCGTCGCCGAGATCGGGCTCGTACCGCTCGTCGGGAAGGATGTCCTCGTACGCGCCGAGGCGCCCGCCCGCGAGCAGGAGCTGCGAGACCTCCAGGAGGAGGTAGGGGACGGCGCTGTCCGGGTCGTCGCCCTTGGCGATCGCCGTGACCGCGAGGAGGAAGCTCTCGATCTGGTCGGCGATCTGCGTGGAGAAGTCGGCGGGGTCGGAGCCGTCCGCGCGGGGCGCCGGTGCGAGGGGCACGCCGGTCTCCGGCCTGCTCGTGGTCTCAGACATCGAGGAGTCGTCTCCCTTCGAAGGCCCGGCCGAGCGTGACCTCGTCCGCGTACTCCAGGTCACCGCCGACCGGGAGGCCGCTCGCCAGGCGTGTGACGCGCAGGCCCATGGGCTTGATCATGCGGGCGAGGTACGTCGCCGTGGCCTCGCCCTCCAGGTTCGGGTCGGTCGCGAGGATCAGCTCGGTCACCGTGCCGTCGGCGAGGCGGGCGAGCAGTTCGCGGATGCGCAGATCGTCGGGGCCGACGCCCTCGATGGGGCTGATCGCCCCGCCGAGCACGTGGTACCTGCCCCGGAACTCGCGCGTCCGCTCGATCGCGACGACGTCCTTCGGCTCCTCCACGACGCAGATGACGGCGGGGTCGCGGCGCGGGTCGCGGCAGATGTTGCAGTGCTCCTCCTGGGCCACGTTCCCGCAGACCGCGCAGAAGCGGACCTTCGCCTTCACCTCCATCAGCGCGTTCGCGAGCCGGCGCACGTCGGCCGGCTCGGTCTGGAGGATGTGGAAGGCGATCCGCTGCGCACTCTTGGGACCGACGCCGGGGAGCCTGCCCAGTTCGTCGATGAGGTCCTGGACCACGCCTTCGTACAACGGATCGCCTTTCCTGTGTCCGCGCCGGGGCGCGCGGTGCTCGCGTGCCGGTCCGGAGCGGACGGTCGTGTCTCACGGTAGGGGGCCCGGAGGGCCGGGGGAACCCGCTTCGGTGAAGATCCGGGTTCCTTCGGGGTGGACCCCTGAGGGGGTCTCAGGTGCACCCCTGAATTCCCCCCGATGTTCACCCTGGTTCAGAAGGGCAGGCCGGGGATGCCGCCGCCACCGAGGCCCTGGGCCAGCGGGCCGAGCTTCTGCTGCTGGAGCTGCTGCGCGTTCTCGTTCGCCGCCTGGACGGCCGCGACGACGAGGTCCGCGAGGGTCTCGGTGTCCTCGGGGTCGACCGCCTTGGGGTCGATGACCAGGCCCCTCAGCTCGCCGGAGCCGTTGACCGTGGCCTTCACGAGGCCACCGCCCGCCTGCCCGTCGACCTCGGTCGCCGCCAGCTCCTCCTGGGCGCGGGCGAGGTCCTGCTGCATCTTCTGGGCCTGCTGGAGCAGCTGCTGCATATTGGGCTGGCCACCACCGGGAATCACGATCGGCTCTCCTGGCTGCTGGGTCGGGCCGCGCGGTCGCACGGCCCGTACGGGGTCGTACGGCTGGCGGGCGGACACGTACGGCGCTCGCGTGATCCGCGTACCAACCGCCGTCGATTCCACCCGCATCGAGCCTACGTGAGCAGCGTGCCCCATGCCCCGGCACTCTTTCGAGTGATCCCGGACACGGTCCTATACCTGACCAGACCGCTCGTCCGGGCGGAAAAGGTTTGAATCGGCGCTCCTCGCCACTCGCCCGGCGGTAGGAAGGAGCCTTGCACCAATCGCACCAATCGCCCGCGGAACGCGGAGCGGTACCGCAGGCAGAGGGAGTGGACGGGTGAGTCAGCCGGACATGCAGCCCGAGGGTCCCCCCCAGGACCCCCGAGCGCGGCGGGCCGGGCGAGGGGGCCCCACGGCCGCCCGCCCCGACCTGACCGGGCGGCCCTTCCCGCTCGGGGACTGGGGCGAGCCCGCCGAGCGGCTCGACGAGCTGTACCAGTGGGTGGAGGCGGGGGCGCTCGCGACGGCCGAGTGGTACCTGCACGACCGCTACTGGAAGCGGCGCCTGGCCCGGCTGCTCCGTCTCGCCGCGGCGCTCGGGGTCATGGCGGGGGCCGCGCTGCCGATCCTCGACCTGGCGGGGGCGCTGACGGGGCTCGCGCCGTGGGGGTACCTGGCGCTGCTGCTCGCGGCGGGGTGCGTGGGGCTCGACCGGTACCTCGGGCTCGGCTCGGGGTGGATGCGGGATGTGGCGACGGCGCAGGCGGTGCAGCGCAGGCTCCAGATCCTCCAGTTCGACTGGGCCTCGGAGAGCGTGCGGGAGGTGCTGGGCCCGGCGGAGGGGACGGCCTCGGAGGCGACGGAGCGGTGCCTGTCGGTCCTGCGGCGCTTCACGGAGGACGTGACGGAGCTGGTGCGGGCGGAGACGGCGGACTGGATGGTGGAGTTCGGTACGGGCCCGACCCCGCTCGCCACGCAGTCGTCCCCGGTCGCGGGCCCCCTCCCGGGCCGCCCGGACCCCCTCCCCCAGGGCCGCTTCCCCCTCCCCCCCGGGGCAAGGCCCAACATGCCGAGGCAACGCCCCCCGGAACCGAGGTAACGACCGGAGGCCGCACGACGGCGGAGGGAGGAAACGCTTCGCCGCGAGACCCGGCGCCGTACAGCTCGGCGGAGGAGGCCCGGCGCACCGGAGGGGTCGGGGGCGCAGCCCCCAAAGCAGGGCTCGGGGGCACACCCCCCAAAGCAGGGCCCCGAAGCACAACCGCCCAAAGCGGAACCCGGCGCGGCCCCAACGACGAGAGCCGGGGCGCAGCCCCGAAAGCGGGAACCTGGAGGGCGCAGCCCCCAAGCAGGGGCCCGAGGGCGCAGCCACCAGAGCGGGACCGGGGCCCCAAAGCAGTCCCCGAAGCACAGCCGCCCAAAGCGGGACCCCAGCGCGCCCCCAACAACGAGAGCCGGGACAGCCCCGAAAGCGGGGGCGCGGGAGGCGCAGCCCTGCGAAGCGGGGCAGGCGCAGCCCCAAGCAGGGCCCGGGGCGCAGCCCCCGAAACGGGGCCCGGGGGCGCAGCCCTCGCCTGGCCGCCCCTGCGAAGGGGTCAGCTGAAGACGATCATCGCCCCCTGCGCCAAGCTCCTCGTCGCCGCCGCGTGCAGTCCCAGCCACACGTGGCGTTCGCGGGCGAAGGGGCTGTCGTCCGGGGGCGGGGGCGCGGCCGGTTCCTCCAGGTCGGTCGGGCCCGGGGGCGGCGGGGGCGGGGCCGGGGGGTTGGCCGGGTTGATGCCCAAGTCCGGTGCGACCAGTTCCAGTTCGCGCAGCAGCCCGTGCGCGGAGCCCAACGGGCCGCCGCTTGCGAGGAGTTCGTCGTCCGCCAGCGGGGCCGCGAAGTCGAGCGGCACGTACGCCCCCGCGTGGTCGTAGTGCCACACGAGGTGCGACTGCTGCGCCGCCTCCTCGAACATCTCCAGCAACTGCTCGTAGTCGCCGCCGAGTTCGTCGACCGGCGTCACTTCGAGCCCGCACAGCTTCAGCAGGTAGGCGCGGCGCAGGAAGTGCAGCGCCTCGTAGTCGAAGCCCGCGACCGGGGCGACGTCCCCGCTCAGGCCCGGCATGTACGCGTACACGGGAACCGGCGGCAGCCCGGCCTCGCCGAGCGCCTTGTCGTACCGCGCGATCTCCTCGGCGAAGGGGTTGTCGGGGCTGTGGCACAGCACGTCGACCAGGGGGACGAGCCACAGGTCACAGGCCAAGAGACGTCTCCTCGCTCTCCACGGGCGGGCGGGTCCCGCAAGCGTAGTGCGGCACGGGCCGCCCCGTGCCCCGGGTGCCGCGATCGGCCCGTACGAGCGAAGCCCCGACGCCGCGCCCCGCCGCGCGCAGCCCCCGAACCCCCCCGCGACCCGCCCTCAGAACCCCCGCGCCCGCACCCCGTTGCCCGTCCCGCCGTCCGCGAGCGTCTCGACGAGCCGCAGCGACTCCCGGTTGTACGCGGTGACGATCTCGCGGGCCGCGCGGGCGTCCCCGCCGAGCAGCGTTTCGACGAGGTGGCCGTGCCCGGTCCACAGGAGTCCGCGCAGGTCGTCCTGGCGGCGCAGGAAGGGCACGGTGCTGACCCAGGACTGCACGCGCAGGCGGTGCAGGAAGTCGGTGAGGTACGAGTTGCCGAAGACGGCGCTCAGCTCGCGCCAGAACCGCAGGTCGTAGCCGATGAGCACGTTGAGGTCCCCGGCCGCCGCCGCCCGCTGCGCCTCCTCGCCCCTGCGCCGTACGGAGGCGAGCACGCCCGGCGCGCCGGCGAGCAGCGCCTCGGCGGCGATCCCGCCGAAGACGGCGTCGGAGACGAGGCAGCGGGCCTCGATCATCGTGCGGAAGTCGTCGAGCGAGAAGGTGTGCACCCGGAAGCCGCGGTGCTGCACGGAGTCGAGCAGCCCCTGCGCCGAGAGGTCCACGAGCGCCTCGCGCACGGGCGTCGCCGAGACCCCGAAGCCCTCGGCGATCTCCTTGACGGTGAACTCCTGGCCGGGCGCGAGCCGCCCCGAGAGGACCTCGTCCCGCAGCGCGTCCGCGATCTGCTGCCGCAGCGTGCTGCGCGTGACCATCCCCGCGCCCTCACCACCGCGCATCCCACGTCCTTCCCACCCGGCCCCCCTTGCCGGAGCCTGCCCACGACCTCCCGGTCACCCTACCCGTGGGTGCCGGGGCAGCAGGATTTCACATGAGAACGAGTGAGGTCAGCGGGGTGGCGGGGGCCGCCCGGGCTACTTGAGGTTCGCCTTCAGGTCCTCCACGGACCAGTCCGCCTGCCGGAGAACGGACCGCAGGGTCCCAGGAGAGAGAGTCCGGTGCATCGGCACGATCACCGTGCGCTCGCCCCACCGGTATTTCGCGTGGCTCCCCCGCGTGGACACGTGCGCGAATCCCGCCCGCTCCAGAGCTTTCACGATCTCGGCGCCGGACAGTCCCGTGGGAACGGCAGGGCTCACGCGGCGTGCCGGACATCGAGCGGGGCCATGATCACGTCTGTTACCTCCGGGGCGGGAGCGTCCTCGAAGTAGAGCTCCAGAGCCTCGCGCAGATTCGTCAGCGACTCTTCGATGGTCTCGCCCTGGGAAGCTACTTCGACTTGGAGGCAGCGAGCCACGTACCACTCGCCCTCATGTGTGATGGCAGCGGTCAAGTGCAGCAATGCGTCGGCCATGAAGCCAGTCTGACACGAGCGCCCGCACGGCGCGGACGCATCCGCTCCGCCCCGTGCGGGCCGCCCCCTCACCCCACGAACCCGTCCGCCACCGTGAGTGCCGCGTCCAGGGCCGCGAAGCCCTCCTTCAGTTCCTCCTCCGTGACGTTCAGCGGCGGCACCACGTGTGTCCTGTTCATGTTCACGAACGGCCACAGCCCGTGCTTCTTCGCCTCCGCCGCGAAGGCCGTCATCGGGGCCGCCGCCTCGCCGCTCGCGTTGTACGGGGTCAGCGGCTCGCGGGTCGCGCGGTCCCGGACGAGTTCGAGCGCCCAGAACATGCCGAGGCCCCGCACCTCGCCCACGCTCGGGTGGCGCGCGGCGAGGTCGAGCAGCGCGGGCTCGACGACCTCGCGGCCGAGCCGGGCCGCGCCCTCGACGATCCCCTCCTCCTCCATGACGCCGATCGTCGCGACGGCCGCCGCGCAGGCCAGCGGGTGCCCGGAGTACGTGAGGCCGCCCGGGTACGGCGTCCGCGCGAACGTGTCCGCGATCTTCCCGCCGATCGCGACCCCGCCGAGCGGCACGTACCCCGAGTTCACGCCCTTCGCGAAGGTCAGCAGATCGGGCACGACGTCGAAGTGCTCGGCCGCGAACCACCGGCCCGTACGCCCGAAGCCCGCCATCACCTCGTCGAGCACGAACACGATCCCGTACTGGTCGCACAACTCCCGTACCCCGCGCAGGTATCCGGCGGGCGGCACCATGATCCCCGCCGTCCCCGGCACGCTTTCGAGCACGACGGCGGCGATCGTGGACGGGCCCTCGTACGCGATCGTGTCCGCCAGGTGCTGGAGCGCGCGCTCGCACTCCTCCGCCTCGTTCGTCGCGTAGAACGCGGTGCGGTAGAGGAACGGCGCCCAGAAGCGGACGGTCCCGGCCGAGCCCTGGTCGTTCGCCCAACGGCGCGGGTCCCCGGTCAGGTTGATCGCCGCCGCCGTCGCGCCGTGGTACGAGCGGTACGCGCTCAGGACCTTCGGCCGCTTCGTGTGCACCCGCGCCATGCGGACCGCGTTCTCGACCGCCTCCGCGCCCCCGTTGGTGAAGAAGATCTTGTCGAGGTCGCCGGGCGTGCGCTCCGCGATGAGCCGCGCCGCCTCCGAACGCGCCTCGATCGCGAAGGCGGGCGCGAACGTCGTGAGCGTCGCGGCCTGCTCCTGGATCGCCGCGACGACCTTCGGGTGCTGGTAGCCGATGTTCGTGAAGACGAGGCCGCTCGTGAAGTCGAGGTAGCGGCGGCCCTCGTAGTCCCAGAAGTACGAGCCCTCCGCGCCCGCCACGGCGAGCGGGTCGATCAGCTCCTGCGCGGACCAGGAGTGGAAGACGTGCGCACGGTCGGCGGCCTTGACGGCGGCGCCGCGGACGGGGTCGGGCTGGGGAGCGTGCGGGGCCTGCTGAGGCAGCGATGCGGTCATACCGCCAGGCTAGGAGACGAGGCGGGCGCGGCGGTACGGACGCATCGTCGCCGCGGCGGGCGGGGAGGGCGACAGAGTGTCGTACGGTCCGCCAGGTCCGCCAGCGCGAGCACGCCCCGTACCCACGCCGCGCACGCCCCGCACGCCCGTGCCCCCGCACGCCCGTGCCCCCCGTATGCGGAACCAAACGTTCTCCCCCGTCGGCGAACACCCGGCGAACACTGGCCGAGCACTCGGTTCCCACGCCTCCTCCCCCGCCCCACCCCGCATACGTTGTACGCCCCGAGGCGCCGGGGACGGGGGAACCGGCGCCCGGGTCTCGTCTCCGGGGGAGCGTGCGTGCCGTGGACTGGTTCAGCGCGGAGAACGTCGTCGCGATCGGTACGGCCGTGCTCGGCGTCGGTGCCTCCGTCGTCCTGCTCTGGTACGAGCGCCGGGTCCCGCGCCGCCGCCACCTCGGCTACCGGGTGCAGGTGGACATGCCGATACGGGCCAGAGCGGGCACCGGCGCCGCGGGGCGCGTCACGCCCGGCAGCCTCGGCCTCCTCGACGGCCTCGGGGACGACGGGGACGGGCTCACCCCGCAGGGCAGCGCGCTCAGCCTCGTCCTCCTCCGCGTCGAGAACGACGGCGCCCAGTTCCTCGACAGCTCCCACTACACGGGACACGAACTCCACGGCCTCACCGCCGAGTTCACCGGCCGCAGAGTGCGCGGTCTCGACGTCACGCAGCGCCCCGGCTCCGAGCACCTCGCGACCCACTTCACGCCGGGTGCCGGGCTCGCGTGGAGCGAGGGGACCCTCAAGATCCCGCGGGTCCCGCTCGGTCGCGGCGAGTACTACAAGCTGCTCGTCCTCCTCGACGGCGGCACCCCCGGCGATCCCGTCACCGTGCACGGCGGCCTCCTCGAAGGCCGCGTGACACCGAACCGCGCGCTGAGCCCCGACGACACGCCGCCGCTCCTCTCCCGCTGGGCCTGGGTGATCATCAGCGCGCTCACCGCCTTCGTGTGCGTCCTCGCGACGCTCATCCTGCTCCCCGACGCACGCCTCCCGATCGGCTGCGCGACGGGGCGCCTGACGCTCACCGGCTCGACGGCCTTCACCCCCGCCGTACGGGACGCGGCGCGCGCGTACGAGAAGGAGTGCCCGGGCGCCGAGCTGGAGGTGGCCGCCGCCGGGAGCGGCGAGGGCATCGAGACGCTGACCCAACGGGGGCTCGCCGCGAAGGGCCGCTTCCCCTCGGTGATCGCCTTCTCGGACGGCCCCGCGATCGACGCGGCGCCACAGCTGCGCCGCCTCCCCGTCGCGCTCACGGCCTTCACCGTCGTCGTGAACGCGAAGCTCCCCCTCCCCCGCCGCGACCTGAGCCCGTCCCGGATACGCAAGATCTTCCGCGGCGACATCACCAACTGGAAGACGGTCGACGGCCCCGACCTGCCCATCACGGTCGTCTCGCGCACCTCGGGCTCGGGCACCCGCGCCACCTTCGAGCACACGCTGCTCCACAAGGACGAGGGCGAACCGGCCGTCACGGCCCCCGACTGCCGCACCCGCACCGACCCCGACGTCGCCCTCCTGCGCTGCGAACGCCCCTCCACGGACGCCCTGTTGCGCACGGTCGCCGCGATACCCGGTGCGATCGGCTACGCGGAGCGCCGCGCGGACACCCTCCCGCGCGAGGTCCGCGCACTGACGATCGGCGGCACGGCGCCCACGGCCAGTACGCCGCAGTACCCGTTCACGGCCATCGAGTACGCGTACACGTACGGCACCCCGCCCGAGACATCCCCGGCCGCGGGCTTCCTCGACTACCTGACGAGCGGCCCGGGCACGAACGCGATCACGCGACAGCGCCAACTGCCGTGCGGGGGGCCGGAGTCGGGTGGGCGGTGCGGGGCCCCGACGGGGTGAGACGGGCGAAGAGGGCCGGGCGTCCCGAACGGGACACGCCTGCCCTTGCTTAAGCTCCCCGCATGGCACGGAGGCGGCCACGCGGACGCGCCTCACCGTGCGCTGGGAGGCCGACCCCGACCGCGACTCGTGGACGGGCACGGTCACCGCGGTCACGCCCGCCTGACCCGTGGACCCCGCGTACGCGCGAAGCCCTGGCCGCGCTCGTGGGGCACCGCAGGAGACCTCACCGCCCGCCTCGGAGCCCGCCTCCGGGCCGAGTGTCGGACCCTCCGGCTAAGGTCCGCGGAGGACGGGGCCGGTACGGGGCCACCAGCACCGCAAGACGGCGTTCTTCCCGGTCTGCCCGGGGGTGGTCACGGCCCAACCGGGCGTCCGGGCGCCAGCCGAGAGCCAAGGAACAGCCCGCCAGGCCGGCCCCGTCCGCTCCGCGCAACCGCTCCCGCCGCCTCCTCGTTGGGCACCGCGTGAACGTACCCGCCGCCCCTCGCGGCCTCCGCCTCCTCCTCGCCCTCTCGGCCCTCGCGGCCACGCTGGGCGCCGCCGCCCCCACCGCCGTACGGGCGCACGACGCCGTTCCCGGCCCGGAGGCGCCCCGCTGCCCCTCCGGCGAGGTCTTCGCCACGAACAACACCGCCGTCATCACCGACCCCGCCGATCGGCGCCTGCGGACCCGGCTCACGCGCTTCGACCGCGAGGTGCGGGGCGTCATCCGCGCCCACGGCGCCCGCCCCGGTGCCTCGACGCTCCTCGACGGCGTCTTCTGGTCCACCGAGCTGCGGAAGACGACCTTCGAGCGCTCGCGCGAGTTCGCGGTGGAGGGGACGAACCACGCGGGCCTGCGCCACCTCGCGGGCGTCCTCGCGAAGCAGTACCACCAGGAGTCCGTCCTCACCTTCCGCTGCCTGCCCCGCCGCACTCCCGCGACGGACGCCGTACGGATCGAGGCCCCCGGCGTCAGCGCGGCCGGACTGCGCGCGGCGCTCCGCGCGCATCCTCAGGCCCGCGAGGAGCTGGGCGGCGGCTCGGTCACCGAGGACGGCCACCTCGTCCTCGTGTCCCCGCTCGAAGAGCTGCCCCTGGCACGAAAGTTCACGAAGGACCTGGGCGTCGACTGGAACACGGCGGAAGTGCGGTACGGGGAGAGGGAGTTCGTGAGCTGAGCTGGGCAGGGCGGGGCTGGGGGCTCGCGGGCGGCCCTCGCGCGGGCGGCGCGGCTCACGCGGCCCGGCCGTCGAGTTCCCTCACCAGGAAGACGGCCGGGTCCGCCTGCCGGTGCTCGGTGCCGTCGTGGTCCACGTACGACCAGCGGTCCAGGTACGGGACCACCGGCCGGTAGCCGAGGCGGGCGTACAGGCGCGCCGCGCGCGGGTTGCCGGTCTCGTCGACGCCCAGGCCGATCCGGGCCGCTCCCCGGCGGACGGCGAGCGCTTCGGCGTGGCGGATCAGCGCCGTACCGATGCCCCGGCCGCGCAGCTCCGCCACGACGTCGAGCCCGTTGACCTCCGGGCACTCCCCGAGCGCCTCGCGCACCTCCGGCGCCGCGCAACCGCCCCACCGCACCTCGCCGTTGCCCACCGGCGCACCGTCGGCCCAGGCCAGGAGGTACGTGCTGCCGCCCGCGCACTGCCGCGCGAAGCGGCGCGCGTGGAACGAGGTGGCCCGCCCGGACGGCGAGCGCGCGTCGAGCAGTGCGACGTCCTCCGCACGGCACACGGCGATCCGCGGCCGCGCGACCGTCCCGTCCCCGTCCTCGCCCTGCCGCGTGTCCGATTCGTTCAAGACCCCGCCCCCGTTCCCCCGCTACCGTCGGCGCCATGACGCACAGCACCCGCCATGTGAGCATCCACGTCGACCGTACCCGCGACGACGTCTACGCCTACGCCTCGAACCCGGAGAACCTGCCCGCCTGGGCCCTCGGCCTGGGCGGCTCGATCGAGCGGGACGGGGACGAGTGGGTCGCCCCCGACACCCCCATGGGCCGCGTCACGGTCGCCTTCGTCCCGCCGAACGATCTCGGCGTCCTCGACCACGACGTGACCCTCCCGGGCGGCGAGGTCGTAAACAACCCGGTCCGCGTCATCACGGACGGTCCGGGAAGCCTCGTCACCTTCACCCTCCGCCGCCCGGCCGGGGCGAGCGACGCCGAGTTCGAGCGCGACGCCGAGATGGTCACGGCGGACCTGGCCCGCCTGAAGAACCTGCTGGAATCGGCGTAACCGACCGCTGCCCCGCCGGTCCCTGCCCGCCTACTCCCCCGTCGCTCCCGGCCACTCCCCCGTCATCCCCAGCAGCGGCAGCCACACCACGTCCACGATCTCCACGATCTTCTCTTCCGGCAGGGCGCGCATCTCCATGAGCATGTCGTGCCGCATCAGCTCGAAGGGCAGGTCGAGCACGCGGGCGGGGCGGGGGACGTCGGGGAGTTCGCCGCGGGCGACCGCGCGGGCGACGAGGGTCGCGCCGGGGCTGGGGGTCGACGGGCGCAGGGCCGCGCGGAGCTGCGTGAAGTTGGTGCCCGTGTCACGGAAGTAGTCGGCGAGCTGGACGAGCATGAGCGCGGCGGTCGCCGCCCGGTCCTCGTTGACCTCGCGGAGGAAGGCGAGCATGTCGCCGCGCAGGCTGCCCGTCTCGGGCATCTCCAGCGGGCGCAGGTGCCGGACGAGCGTCGCGAGGAGCATGTCCTCACGCTTGGCCCAGCGGCGGTAGAGGACGGGCCGGCTCGTCCCCGCGCGGGCCGCGACGGCCTCGTACGTGAAGGCCCCGTACCCGTGCGCCACGAGAACTTCCCAGGCGGCGTCGAGGATCGCGTGCTCCAGCTCGGCCCCGCGCCTGCGCCGCGCCACCTTGGCCTTCTCGGACCCGCCGGACTCCCCGGCCTTCCGTACCTCCTCGGCCTTCCCGGGTTCCCCGGTCTTCTCGGACACTCCACTCTCCTCCGCTCGCGTTCCCGGGCCCCCGCGCGCCCTGCGGCCATCTTCCCCCGTCCCGCCACCGGAGCCCGCGAGGCGACGCATCCCATTAGATGCACTTGCGTATCTTACCGGCCGAGCCTTACCCTCGGCCCAGTTAAGATGCACACGCGTACCTTAAGGTGGTCGTCCCGCATGTCCTCCCGTACCGCTCCCGCGCCCTCCACCGGCTCCCCGCCCCTCGACCCCGCCGCCCTGCGCACCGCCATCGCCGTGCTCGTCGGCGGTATCGCGGTGATCCTGGACTCGACGATCGTCAGCGTCGCGCTCGACGACCTCGCCCGTGATCTCCACTCGGGCGTCGACGCGATCCAGTGGGTCAGTACGGGCTACCTCCTCGCCCTCGGCGTCGTCATCCCGACGGTCGGCTGGTTGCAGGGGCGGCTCGGCGCGAAACGGCTCTGGCTGTGGTCGCTCGCCGTCTTCCTGCTCGGCTCGGTGCTGTGCGCGGCGGCGTGGGACGTCCCGAGCCTCATCGGCTTCCGCGTGCTCCAGGGCCTCGGCGGCGGCGCGATGATGCCGCTCATGACGACGATGGTCATGCAGTCCGCCCCGGCGGCGCAGGCCCGCAAGCTCATGGCCACGATCGCCCTGCCCGCCGCCGTCGGCCCGATCCTCGGCCCTGTGATCGGCGGCCTGATCCTCGGCGCCGGCTCGTGGCGCTGGCTCTTCCTGGTCAACGTCCCGCTGTGCCTGGCCGGACTCGTCCTCGCCCAGCGCCTGATCCCCGCGGACGCCCCCGCCGCCCGGCGCCCGCGCCTCGACCTGCCCGGTTTCCTGCTCCTCGCGCCCGCCCTCGTCGCCCTCCTGTGGGGCCTGTCGAACGTGACGGGGGACGGCGGTTTCGGGCAGCCCGACGTCATCCTGCCCGTCGTGGCGGGCGCGGTGCTGCTCGTGGTCTTCTGCGTACGGGCCCTGCGGCAGGGCGGCGCCGCGCTCGTCGATCTCCAGGTGCTGCGCTCGCGCCCGACGTGGGCCGCGACGGCGCTGCTCTTCCTCACCGGCGCCTCGCTCTACGGCGCGATGCTCCTGCTGCCGCTCTACTGGCAGCAACTGCGCGGCGCGAGCGCCCTCGCCGCCGGGCTCTACCTCATCCCGCAGGGCGTCGGCTCGCTCCTGAGCCGCGCGCTCGCGCCCGGCCTCACCGAGCGGATCGGCGAACGCTGGGTGACGGTCATCGGCTTCGTCCTCGTCGGCGTCGCCACCGTCCCGTTCGCCTTCGCGGACGCGCACACGACGACCTGGCCGCTCATGATCGCGCTTCTCGTACGCGGCCTGGGCCTCGGCATCGTCGTCATCCCGCTCATGACGGTCGCCTTCCACGGCCTCACGCGCGCCCAGGTCCCGCACGCCAGCATCGTGACCCGCATCGCCCAGCAGATCGGCGGCTCGGTCGGCGTCGCCCTCTTCGCCGTCATCCTCGCCCGCGCCGCCCACGGCTCCGGCTCCCTCGCGGACGCCTTCGCCACGGCCTTCTGGTGGGCGACGGGCTTCACGGCCCTGGCGGTCGCGCTCTCCTTCGTCCTGCCGGGGCGGGAGAAGGAGGCGGGCGTCCTGCCGGGAGGGAAGAAGGAGGCGAGCGCGCCGGAAGAAGCGGAAGGGGCCCCCTCCGCGAGGTGAGTGAGTACTCACCCACCTCGCGGAGGGAGCCCCTGGGCGCCCGGCTCCGGCCGAGCGCCCGGGTTCTGCGGGCCGCCGGGACACAGGCCCTGCGGCTTGGCAGGCCCCTGGGTCCTACAGGAACGAGTTGATCTCGATCGTCTCGTTGCGGCCCGGGCCGACCCCGATCGCCGAGATCGGGGCGCCGGACATCTCCTCCAGCGCCTTCACGTACGCCTGCGCGTTCTTCGGCAGCTCGGCGAACGACTTCGCCTTCGTGATGTCCTCGCTCCAGCCCGGCAGGTACTCGTAGACCGGCTTCGCGTGGTGGAAGTCCGTCTGGTTGTACGGGACCTCCTCGACGCGCTCGCCGTCGATGTCGTACGCGACGCAGACCGGGATGCGCTCCCAGCCCGTGAGCACGTCGAGCTTCGTGAGGAAGAAGTCCGTGAGGCCGTTGACGCGGGTCGCGTAGCGGGCGATCGGCGCGTCGAACCAGCCGCAGCGCCGGTCGCGCCCCGTCGTCACGCCGCGCTCGCCACCGATGCGCCGCAGCGCCTCGCCGTCCTCGTCGAACAGCTCCGTCGGGAACGGGCCCGCGCCGACGCGCGTCGTGTACGCCTTCAGGATGCCGATGACGCGGCTGATCTTCGTCGGCCCGATCCCGGAACCGGTGCAGGCACCGCCCGCCGTCGGGTTCGACGAGGTCACGAAGGGATACGTGCCGTGGTCGACGTCCAGGAGCGTGCCCTGACCGCCCTCCATGAGCACGACCTTGTCCTCGTCGAGCGCCTTGTTGAGCACGAGCGAGGTGTCCGTGACGTACGGACGCAGCTTCTCCGCGTACTCCAGCAGCTCCGCCACGATCTGCTGGGCGTCGATCGCGCGGCGGTTGTAGAGCTTGACGAGCATCTGGTTCTTTATGTCGAGGGCCGCCTCGACCTTCTGGAGCAGGATCGACTCGTCGTACAGGTCCTGCACGCGGATACCCGTGCGGTTGATCTTGTCCGCGTACGTCGGACCGATGCCGCGCCCCGTCGTACCGATCTTCCGCTTGCCGAGGAAGCGCTCGGAGACATTGTCCATCGTCACGTTGTACGGCGTGATGAGGTGGGCGTTTCCGCTGATCAGGAGCTTCGACGTGTCGACGCCGCGCTCGTTCAGCCCGCTCAGCTCGGAGAGCAGGACCGCCGGGTCCACGACGACACCGTTGCCGATGACCGGCACGCAGGTGGGCGACAGAATGCCGGAGGGGAGCAGGTGGAGCGCGTATTTCTGGTCGCCGACGACGACCGTGTGGCCGGCGTTGTTGCCGCCCTGGTAGCGCACCACGTAATCGACCGAGCCGCCGAGCAGATCGGTCGCCTTCCCCTTGCCCTCGTCACCCCACTGAGCACCGAGCAGCACAAGTGCGGGCACAGGCGTACACCCCTTCCGGGTGGGGCATGTCCATGGTCGGGGCGTACGTGGTTACGACGTACACCGTCTTCCGGTACGTGCCGCGACGGAGTGTGCGCGGGCGTGTACCGGCGACCGTCATCGGCCGCGAGCCGTCGGACCGGTGCCCCGGAATAGACGAAGCCCCTGGCGCAATAGCGCAAGGGGCTCTTGCACAAAGATGCTACCCGACTACCCGAGGAAGGACAGCGGTGTCGGCTCCAGAGCCCTCGGCGTACCCAGCCCCCTCCCTGCTGCTCGTGATCGACCCCGCGGCCCGCCGCACGGACGGCGAGTCCGTCCGCATCGCCCGCGACGTCCTGGCCGCCGGGGCGGAAGTGAAGGTCTGCCTCCCCGAAACCCCGGAGGAATACGCGAACATGGTCCGCCGAGCGGGCCGCCGCCGAGTGATCGTCGTGGGCGACGAAACGGCACTGGTCAGGGCGGTGGGAGCGCTGTACCGGGGGCGAATGCTGGGCGTGGGGGGCGGCGGGAGCGGGGCGGCCGGGCCCGGACCGGCCGGAGGGGATGGAGGGAGCGAGGGGGAAGGCGTGGAGGCGGACGAGGTCGGAGCGGGAGGGGACGGGGGTCTCCTGGCTGGAGGCGTGGGGGGCGGGAGCTTCCTGGCCGGAGGCGTGGGGGGCGGGGGTTCTCGGGAGGAGGGCTCGGGAGAGGGCGACTCGCACGAGCAGGGCTCGGGGGGACGGGGCTCCGGGGCGGGTGGCCTGTGCGGAGCGAGGGAGCCGGATGGAGGCTCGCGGGGGGCGGGGGGCTTGGATGCGGGCTCGCGGGGAGCGGGGGGCCTGGCTAGTGACTCGCGGGGAACGGACTCCCCCGCTGGGGGCTCGCAGGCTGGGAGCCCCGGGGGACAGGGCTCCCGGGCGGGAGGCTCACAGGGGGCGGGCTCCTCGGCTGAAGGTGCCCAGGTCCGGGGCTCCTTGGGCGAGGGCCCGGGAGTCGGTGGCTCGCGCGGGCAGCGCTCCGGCGGTCAGGAAGCAAGCGCGGACGACTCGCAGCGGACGGCCTCCCCGGTCGAAGGCTCGCAGGGCCAGGGGTCCTCGGGCGGGGTCACCCCGAACCAGGGGCCCTCGGGCGCGGGCACCCCGAACCAGGGGTCCTCGGGCGGGGGCTCGTGGGCCGGGGGCAAGCGGGCCGAGGGGGGCGAGGTCGGGGGCGGCGAAGTCGGGGGCTCGTCGGCTCGGGGCTCGGTGGGGGGTGGAGCGCGCGGGCACCGGTTCGGGGGCGAGGGTTCGCGGGTGGGTGAGCCCCGGGGTGGCGACGCCGCTGGTGCTGCCGGGAGTTCGGGTGCCCGGGTCAGGGACTTGCGGGACGACGCCTCGCGCGCTGACGGTTTGCGGGGCGGTGTCGTCCCGCAGGAGCGCGGGAGCGGGCGGCGGGGCCGGGAGCGGGTGGTGGGGTGGGTGCCGGTCTTCGCGGGGGACGGCGCCGGTGCCGCGCTCGCCCGGGTGCTGGGGGTGCCCGTCGATCCGGTGGCGGCGGCGCGGGCGGTGCTCGACGGGCGGCCCGTAGCACGTGACCTGCTGGTGGACGACAGCGACGGCGTCGTACTCGGGGCTCTCGTACTGCCGGTGCCCGGCGCACGCGGCCGGGGCGGCGCGCTGCGGCGGCTCGGGGGCGTTCCGTCGCTCCTGGCGGGCCACCCGCCGGGGCCACGCGTCACGGGC
>NZ_JAAGLR010000912.1 GCF_010548245.1 Streptomyces sp. SID11385 | reverse complement strand
CCCGCGTCCACGACGACCCGCACCCCCGGCACGGTCAGCGAGGACTCGGCGACCGAGGTCGCCAGCACGACCCTGCGCCGCGCGCCCGGACCCGCGAGCACCGCGTCCTGCGTCTCGGCCGGAGCCCGCCCGTGCACCTGGAGCACGTCCAGCTCCGGCTCCCCGGCGAGCAGCCCCGCGACCTTCGCGATCTCCCCGACCCCCGGCAGGAAGCACAGCACGTCCCCGGTCCGCTCGGCGAGCGCCTGCCGCACGACGGCCGCGACGTGCTGGAGCTGCGCGGGGTCCACGCGCAGCCCGTGCGGCGGCCGGAAGGGCCGCCGGGGCGGCGCCCACACCGTCTCCACCGGGTACGAGACCCCCTCGGCGCGCACGACGGGCGCGCCGCCTTCCCCGAGCAGCCGCGCCCAGCCCTCCGCGTCCGTCGTCGCCGAGGCGGCGAGCAGCCGCAACTCGGGCCGCAGCGCCGCCCGTACGTCCAGGAGGAAGGCCGTCGCCGTGTCCGCGTCGAGGTGCCGCTCGTGGCACTCGTCGAGGATCACGAGGTCCACGCCCGCGAGTTCCTGATCGCGCTGGAGCCGCTGGAGCAGGACGCCCGTCGTGACGACCTCGACGCGGGTCCGAGGGCCGGTGCGCCGCTCGCCGCGCACCCGGAAGCCGACGTGCTCGCCCACCTCCTCGCCGAGCAGCCACGCCATGCGCCGCGCGGCGGCCCGCACCGCGATCCTGCGCGGCTCCGCGACGAGCACTCGCCGCGCGGGCGTCCCGTCCCCGAGCAGCCCCGCGAGCGCGAGCGGCACGAGCGTCGTCTTGCCGCTGCCGGGAGGCGCGGTGAGCACCGCCGTACCGCCCGCGCCCTCCCCGTACAACGCGGTGGCGAGCGCGGGCAGGGCGGTGCGGACGGGCAGGGCGTCGAGCGCGGCGGTACGGATCACGGGCCCAAGTCTCGCGCAGCGGCCGGGCGGGCGGCCCTCAGGCGTCCTTCGCGCACACGAAGATCGCCGTGCCCGGGATGAGATGCCCGCGCAGCGGGGACCAGCCGCCCCACTCCTGCGTGTTCCACTCCGGCCACTCCGGCTCGACGAGGTCCACGAGGCGCAGGCCCGCGCGCACGACGTCGCGGACGCGGTCGCCGACCGTGCGGTGGTGCTCCACGTACACCGCCTCGCCGTCCTCGCCCTCCTCCACGTACGGCGTGCGGTCGAAGTACGAGCCCGAGACGCTCAGGCCCTCGGGGCCGGGCTCGTCGGGGAAGGCCCAGCGCAGCGGGTGGGTCACCGAGAAGACGAAGCGTCCGCCGGGCCGCAGCACGCGCCGCACCTCGCGCAGCACCCGTACCGGATCGGCGACGAACGGCAGCGCCCCGTACGCCGAACAGGCCACGTCGAAGGAGGAGTCGGCGAAGGGCAGCGCGCTCGCGTCCGCCTCGACGAGCGGGAAGCGCGCGGAGTGCTCCTCGGCGATGCGCAGCGCGTGCTGGAGCTGGCGGTGCGCGAGGTCGAGCGCGACGGGGCGGGCGCCCTGCGCCGCGAGCCACCGCGAGCACTGGGCCGCGCCCGCGCCGATCTCCAGGACGTCCTTGCCCGCCAGCTCCTCCGCGGGGCCGAGGAGCTGCGCCTCCACCTCGTCGAGCCCTTCGGGGCCCCAGACGAAGCGGTCGTCGCCGAGGAAGGTGCCGTGCTCGGCCTGGTACTCGTCCGCGTTGCCGTTCCACCAGCCGCGATTGGCGCGGCTGCTCTCGGTGACGCTCGCCGCACGCCGCGTGGCCGTGACGGTCTCGTCCCCGGCGGTCTCGTCCGCCGGGTCGAAGGGGATCTCGGGGGCTTGGATGATGTGCTCCATCGTCGTACTGTTCGCCCCAGCCCTCGCCGCCGGCCCCTCAAGGGGGCGCCGTACGGCGGGCGTCGGGGCGTCGTGTGCCGGGAATGCGGGGATCGCCCTCGCGTGGGCGCCTTCGCGCATTGACCCTGTCCGGCTGCCCCCGTATGCTACAAGTTGCGCTGCGAGCCTGCGCTCCTCAGACCTAGCAGGCGGTGCTCGCAACTGTTGTTTGTCTCGCGGTTCGAGGCGGCCGGCCCCTGGGGGCGGCGGCCCCGCGCCGCTCGGGCTCCACAGTGCGAAATGGGCTCCAGCGCTAGCAGTGCCTACGACTTCAATGTCCGTACCGGAGCCCTTACCCACATGACGAGCAGCACCGAGACCACCGCCACCACCCCGCAGGTAGCGGTCAACGACATCGGTAACGAGGAAGCCTTCCTCGCCGCGATCGACGAGACGATCAAGTACTTCAACGACGGCGACATCGTCGACGGCGTCATCGTGAAGGTCGACCGGGACGAGGTCCTGCTCGACATCGGTTACAAGACCGAAGGCGTCATCCCCTCCCGCGAGCTTTCGATCAAGCACGACGTCGACCCCAACGAGGTCGTCAAGGTCGGCGACGAGATCGAGGCCCTTGTTCTCCAGAAGGAGGACAAGGAAGGTCGGCTCATCCTGTCCAAGAAGCGCGCCCAGTACGAGCGCGCCTGGGGCACGATCGAGAAGATCAAGGAAGAGGACGGCATCGTCACCGGTACCGTCATCGAGGTCGTCAAGGGTGGTCTCATCCTCGACATCGGCCTCCGCGGCTTCCTCCCGGCCTCCCTGGTCGAGATGCGCCGCGTCCGCGACCTCCAGCCCTACGTGGGCAAGGAGCTCGAGGCGAAGATCATCGAGCTGGACAAGAACCGCAACAACGTGGTCCTGTCCCGCCGCGCCTGGCTGGAGCAGACCCAGTCCGAGGTGCGCCAGACCTTCCTCACGACCCTCCAGAAGGGTCAGGTCCGCTCCGGCGTCGTCTCCTCCATCGTCAACTTCGGTGCCTTCGTGGACCTGGGCGGCGTGGACGGTCTCGTGCACGTCTCCGAGCTGTCCTGGAAGCACATCGACCACCCCTCCGAGGTCGTCGAGGTCGGCCAGGAGGTCACGGTCGAGGTTCTCGACGTGGACATGGACCGCGAGCGCGTCTCCCTGTCGCTCAAGGCGACGCAGGAAGACCCGTGGCAGCAGTTCGCCCGGACGCACCAGATCGGTCAGGTCGTCCCCGGCAAGGTCACCAAGCTCGTTCCCTTCGGCGCGTTCGTCCGCGTCGACGAGGGCATCGAGGGCCTGGTCCACATCTCCGAGCTGGCCGAGCGCCACGTGGAGATCCCGGAGCAGGTCGTCCAGGTCAACGACGAGATCTTCGTCAAGGTCATCGACATCGACCTGGAGCGCCGCCGCATCAGCCTCTCGCTGAAGCAGGCCAACGAGGCCTTCGGCGCCGACCCGGCCTCGGTCGAGTTCGACCCGACCCTGTACGGCATGGCCGCGTCCTACGACGACCAGGGCAACTACATCTACCCCGAGGGCTTCGACCCCGAGACCAACGACTGGCTCGAGGGGTACGAGAAGCAGCGCGAGGAGTGGGAGGGCCAGTACGCCGAGGCCCAGACCCGCTTCGAGCAGCACCAGGCCCAGGTCATCAAGTCCCGCGAGGCCGACGAGCAGGCCGCGGCCGAGGGCACCGAGGCGGCTCCGGCCGCTGCGGGTGCCTCCACCAGCAACGGTGGCGGCGGCGGTTCGTACTCCTCGGACACGGGCGACCAGTCGGGTGCCCTGGCCTCCGACGAGGCGCTCGCCGCTCTGCGCGAGAAGCTGGCCGGCGGCCAGAGCTGAACCTCTTCCCGGCGTCGGGTAAACGCCGGGAACGGTAGGCAGTAGCAGTACGGAGTCCCGGTCCCCCTTCCGGTGGGGGCCGGGACTCCGTCGTGTGCGGGCTCGTCCGGGTCCGGTGCGGCTCGTCCGGCCCGTCCCGCGGGCCGCTCCGGTCTCGTAACAACCGGAAACGTGTGCGATACACCTGCGGGCCCCGCTCCGTAACGCCCCGCTGCGAAGCTCCTCGCCATCCAAGATCACGCCCGGCCGCCACCGGTGCGTGTCCCGAGGGAGAGGAAGCCGCACGTGGAAGAGATGCAGCCCGGTACGAGTCGTCGTTCCTTCCTGCGCAACGTCGGTGTGACCGGCGGCGCGGGCGTCATGTTCGCCACCATGGGCGCCCTCGGGCTCGCCCCCGACGCCGCCGCGGCGGCCCGCCACGAACCCGCGTTCACCGCGCCGCGCACCGGCGACTTCACGCTGCGCGGCAAGGCGGCGGCCAAGGTCGTCGTCATCGGCGGCGGCATCGCCGGGCTCGCCTGTGCCTACGAACTCGGCAAGGCCGGCTACGACTGCACGATCCTGGAGGCCCGCGAGCGCACCGGGGGCCGCAACTTCACCGTGCGCGGCGGCGACACCACCGTCGACCTGAACGGCCACCGCCAGACCGCCCGTTTCTCCCCGGGCCAGTACATGAACGCCGGTCCCGGCCGCATCGCGCAGTGGATGATCACCCTCGACTACTGTCGCGAACTCGGCGTCCCCATCGAGGTCTTCACCAACACCAACGCGAGCGCCTACCTCTACAACGAGCAGGCCGGGATGAAGACCCCGGTCCGCTACCGCACCGCGAAAGCGGACGTCTACGGCTACGTCTCCGAACTCCTCGCCAAGGCCACCGACCGCGGCGCCCTCGACAAGGAACTCACCGCCGACGACCGCGAACGCCTCCAGAGCTTCCTGAAGTCCTTCGGCGACCTGGGAGCCGACCGCGCGTACAAGGGCAGTGAGCGCCGCGGCTACCTCACCGACCCGGGCGCGGCCGGCAGTCCCGGCGAGGAACTCGGCTCCCCCGCCGCCGTGTCCGAGGTCTTCGCCTCCAACGTCGGCCGCTACTTCTCCTTCGAGTTCGGCTACGACCAGGCCATGCTCATGTTCCAGCCCGTCGGCGGCATGGACCGGATACCCGCCGCGCTCACGCGTGCGATAGGCGAGCGGCGCATCCGCACCGGAGCCGCCGTCACCGACCTCAAGAACACGGCGCACGGCGTCACCGTCACGTACACGCGGGGCGGTCGCGAGCACCGCGTCGACGCCGACTACTGCGTCGCGGCGCTGCCGCCCAACATCCTCGCCAAGACCTCCCACAACCTCGGCCCGGCGGTGCAGAGCGCCCTGGAGGCGTGCAAGCCCTCCTCGGCCGGGAAGATCGGCCTGGAGTACCGCACCCGCTGGTGGGAGACCGAGCACCGCCTCTACGGCGGCATCACCGAGACCGACATGGACCTCGACCACATCTGGTACCCCTCGCACGGCTACCACGAGGACCGGGGCCTCCTCATCGGCTACTACAACACCGGCACCCACGCCGACTCCTACGCGGCGCTCACCCCCAAGGAGCGCGAGGCGCGCGCCGTCGCGCAGGGCGTCAAGATCCACGGCGAGTCCTACCGCAAGCACCTCACCTCGTCGTTCTCGCACCACTGGCGGCAGACCCCCTACCTCGAAGCGTCCTGGCACTCGCTCGCCGGCGGCCCCGACGCACCGGCCTTCGCACCGCTCAACGAGCCCGCCGGGCACGTCTACTTCGCGGGCGACTGGCTCAGCTATCTCGACGCCTGGCAGCACGGCGCGTTCTCCTCGGCGCGCAAGGTCGTGGGGAGCCTGCACCGGCGCGTGCTCAACGGCTGAGCGGGGAGGGCGGGGCGTGGCCTCGGGGCGGACCCCTCGCCCGGGTTCCCCGACCGGATGTGATCAAGTGTGATCAAGGGGGGCGGTGCGGGAATGTTCCGTGCCGCCCCCGGCGTTCTCGTCCACGGAGTAAGAGAGGACCGGAGGGCCTTACCGTGCTTGATCCGCAGGATTTGTACTCATGGGTGCCGAAGGGCCTGGCGGTGGTCGACACCGCGCTGGCCCAGGAGTCCGCCGGGCTCGTCATGCTGTGCCACTTCGACGGCTACATCGACGCCGGGGAGACCGGCGACCAGATCGTGGAGCGCATGCTCGACACGCTCCCGCACCAGGTCGTCGCCCGTTTCGACCACGACCGCCTCGTCGACTACCGGGCCCGCAGGCCGCTGCTCACCTTCCGCCGCGACCGGTGGACGGACTACGAGGAGCCGGTCATCGAGGTCCACCTCGTCCAGGACGCCACCGGCGCGCCCTTCCTGCTGCTCAGCGGCCCCGAACCGGACGTCGAGTGGGAGCGGTTCGCCGCCGCCGTCGGCCAGATCGTCGAGCGCCTCGGCGTCCGCCTCGTCGCCGACATCTACGGCATCCCGATGGGCGTCCCGCACACCCGCCCCGTCGGCCTCACCCCGCACGGCAACCGCAGCGACCTCGTCCCCGGCCACCCGAGCCCCTTCGAGCAGGCCCAGGTCCCCGGCTCCGCGGGCGCCGTCGTGCAGTACCGCCTCGGCCAGGCGGGCCACGACATCCTCGGCATCGCCGCGCACGTCCCGCACTACCTCGCCCGCTCCGCGTACCCGGACGCCGCGCTCACCGCGCTCGAAGCGTTCACCGCCGCGACCGGGCTGGTCCTCCCCGGACTCGTCCACTCCCTGCGCAACGACGCCCACCGCACCCAGACCGAGATCGAGCGGCAGGTCCGCGAGGGCGACGAGGAACTCGTCTCGCTCGTCCAGGGCCTGGAGCACCAGTACGATGCGGCGGCCGGGGCCCAAGCGCGCGGCAACATGCTCGCCGAGCCCGTCGACATCCCGACCGCCGACGAGATCGGCCGCGAGTTCGAACAGTTCCTCGCCGAACGGGAGGGGGACGCCTGAGCGGCGGGTGAGCGCGGGGGACGTCTCATGGTGTGCGACGCCGCACGGCTGAGAACCCCGACGAGCGGGGGACGCGCGCACCGGGCCGCGCTCGGGCGCTTTCGGGGCAGGATCTAGGCTGCGCTCATGCATTCGGTACTTTCGGTGGGGCTGACCGGCGGAATCGGCGCCGGCAAGAGTGAGGTGTCCCGGCTGCTCGTCTCGTACGGGGCCGTACTGATCGACTCCGACCGGATCGCCCGCGAGGTGGTCGAGCCGGGCACCGACGGGCTCGCCGCGGTCGTCGCCGCCTTCGGCCCCGGGGTCCTCGCCCCGGACGGCAGCCTCGACCGGCCACGCCTCGGCGCGCTCGTCTTCTCCGACGACGCGCGCCTGCGCACCCTCAACGGCATCGTCCACCCGCTCGTACGGGAACGCTCCGCGGCCCTCCAGGCGGCGGCCCCGCCCGGTTCCGTCGTCGTCAACGACGTACCCCTCCTCGTCGAGAACGGTCTCCAGTCCCTCTACGACCTCGTCCTCGTCGTCGACGTGAGCCCCGCCACGCAACTGCGCCGCCTGACCGGCGACCGCGGCATGAGCGAGTCCGACGCCCGTGCCCGCATGGCCGCGCAGGCCACCCGGGAGCAGCGCCTCGCCGCCGCCGACCTCGTGATCCCGAACGACGGCACGCGCGAGGAGCTGGCCGCGCGTGTGCGCGAGGTGTGGGGTGTGCTGGAGCGGCGGGCACGGGGCCGGTCGCCGGAGCGGCCTCCTTCGGGGGACTGAGCGCGCGCCCCACGGGGGAGGAATACGCGCGGGCGCTCACGTGTTGCGCCCGTGCCGGGAGAGGAGGGACCCGCTGTGCCCGCGAACAGCCCCGAGGACCACGTCATCGACTACCGCGCCGCCGAGCAACTGCTCGCCGCCAAGGACCCGCGCGGTGCGATCAAGCTGCTCGACAACGTGATCGCCGCGCACCCCGAGAACACCGCCGCGCGCCTGCTGCGCGCCCGCGCCTTCTTCGCTGGGGCGCAACTGCGCGGCGCCGAGCTGGAATTCAGCCTGGTCCTGGAGCGCGAGCCGGACAACGCCTTCGCGCACTTCGCCCTCGCCCGCACCTTCGAGCGCGCCAACCGCCCCGAGGCGGCCCAGCGCCACTTCCGCCTCGCGGCGGCCCTGGACCCGCGACCCGACTACCTGCGGGCGGCGAAGTTCGGCGGGCCCGGCGGGGCGGATCAGGGCTGAGCGGGCGGCACGGGAGCAGGGACCGGGAGGGGCTGAGCGCGGGCTCGTGGGCTCAGCGCCACGGGGACGGCGGCTGCCGGTTCTTGCGCATGCGTACGGAGACGACGACGAGGTCGACCGTCACGAGCAGCCACAACGCCGCGCTCACGGCCGCCCACCCCGGGTGCCCGGTGAGGACGAAGACCACGGTCGCCGCGATCGTCACCACCTCGCCCCACACGCTGAGCGCCAGCCGCAGGCCCAGCGGGCTGCGCGCGGTGAGCGGCTCCGTGCCGCTGCGCCCGGGACGCTCGGTGTTCGCCCTGGTCAGATGGCCACCGGCGGCCGCGGAGGTCCGGTGGTGGTGCACGTGGTGCGTTCCAGCAGGCATGACTTTCACCGCTCCCTCGTAGGGGCTCTCCTTCCGGTGTACCTCGATCGGGTGAGGAAGGGAAACGGGGGAACCGGGCCCGCCGCCGAGCCGTTGCCCGGACAGGAGCGCCGCGCGAGGAGGCGGCGCCGAGGGAGGGAGCGGGCACATGGCCGATGAGGGGACCACGACCGCGTACCGGCCGGGGTACGGGGCGAGCGGCCCGGGGGCGCTGACCCCGGACGGCTGCGCGGTCGAGCTGTACAAGCGCCTCCCGGTGCGGGACGAGCCGGACGTCATCGCCTCGGTCGCCCCACCGGGCGCGCGCCTGCTGGAGCTGGGCTGCGGCGCGGGCCGCGTCACGCGTCCGCTGGTGGCGCGCGGCTTCGACGTGACGGCGGTGGACGAGTCGGCGGCGATGCTCGCCGAGGTGCGCGGGGCGCGCACGGTGTGCTCCCCGATCGAGCGGCTGGACCTCGGGGAGACCTTCCCGGTGGTCCTGCTCGCCTCCTTCCTCGTCCACGCGGGGGACGCGGAGGTGCGGCGCGGTCTGCTGCGTACCTGCCGCCGCCACCTCGCGCCGGGCGGCAGCCTGCTCCTCCAGCGCGAGCCCGCCGACGCCCACGACGGCCTCCCGCGCGAGCGGCGCGACCCGGGGCACACCACCCGGATCGTGTCTTCCGTGCCGTACGCCGAAGGGGTCCGCCAGGTGCGTGCCGAGTACGTCTTCGCCGACGCGACCTGGACGCAGACCTTCCTCTCGCGACCACTGGACGACGAGGGTTTCGCCGGGGTGCTCGCGGAGGAGGGGCTGCGTGCGGTGGAGCGGCTGAGCGCGGACGGTGTGTGGTGGCGGGCCGTGGCGGCCTGAGGCCCCGGGCGGAGCGGACGCTCCAAGGGCGCGTGCTCCGGATGCGCGTGCTCCGGATGCGCCCGCTCCGCCCGGGGTGGCGCTCAGGAGTTGGGGACGGTGTCCTCGAAGGCCGTGCCCGCCGTGCGGTAGGCGGCGATCTTCGTGTTCACCTGCTGCGGGGTGAGGACCTGGTCCTTGACGTGCAGGACGTAGTCGATCTGCTCGTCGTAGGCGCGCCGGGTCGTCGAGGTCTGGCCCGCGAGGTCGATGAGCCACTGGTTGAAGTTGATCGACATGGGCGTCTCGGGCAGGTACTTGGCGTCGTGGGTGCCGAACTCGGTGCCGTCGATGTAGTACGTGATCCGCTGGTTGTCGATGGTGAGGACGAGGTCGTGCCAGCCCGCGTAGGACTGGCGGGACTCGGTGTGCTGGTTGACGGCCTCCCAGGGGTCGGGCCGGTAGGTCTCCCAGGAGGTCGTGTACATGATGTTGCCGCTCTCGCCCCAGCCGCCGTTGGGCAGGTACTCGAAGTCGTACTCGCCGTAGTCGTCGTCCATCGGGGCCTTGAGGGCGTTGATGGTGAAGAAGGTCTGCACGAGGTGGTCGCCGTCGGGGCCGCTCTTCGGCGCGTCGGAGAACTTCACCCGGGCCGCGTAGGTGCCGTTCTTGAACTTCGTGGCCTTGGTGAGGACTTCGGTGTGCACGGTGGACTCGCCCGTGCCGGCCGTGGAGGTCTCCAGGTTCATGACGGTGTTGGTGCCGTCCTTCGGGAAGGTCACCTTGCGCGGGTCCCACGTGGCCCCGGCGACCCCGGGCCCGCCGGAGTTGGAGCGCACACTCCAGCCGTGCGCGTCGATCGAAGGGTCGGTCGAGGAGGTGTAGGAGAAGTCGTCGAAGAGCGTGGCGCCGTCACCGGGCGGGTCGGTGGGGTCGGTCGGGTCCGTGGGATCGGTGGGGTCGGTCGGGTCGTTCCCCTCGGGCGCCGTGCCCCAGACCTGGGTGCCGTTGAGGCTCGCGGTGACCTTGTCCCAGGCGCCGTACGAGGTCTTCGCGGCGCTGAAGGAGTAGTCGTCGTTCTGGTTGAGCGGGCCCCAGTCGGCCCGGTAGAAGCGGAGCTGGAGGTCGCCCGTGTCGGCGCCCGGGGCGAGGGTGCCCGCGCCGGAGGTGAAGCCGATCTCCAGGTAGCGGTCGGCGGTGGAGGTGGGGTGGGCGAGGGTGCCGAAGGTGCCGGTGACGTTGGCACAGCCCTTCACGGCCCAGGAGCACGCGAAGCGGTAGGCGGCGGCGTTGTCGGAGCGGAAGTAGTACCGCAGCTTGACCTGACTGAGACTGACCGAGCCGCTGCCGGAGTTGACGACCTTGAACCACGGTTCGGCCTGGTCGGCCCCGGTGGAGCTCTGCCGGTACTGGACGGTGACCGGTTCCCCGGCCGCCTGGGCGGGCAGGGCGGTGAGCGCCGAGCCGACGAGCCCCGCGCCGAGCGCCGCGGCGAGGAGCAGTCTGCGACGGCGGGCGGGACGGGAGGCGGTACCGGGGACGGCGTGCGATGTGCTGCTGGGCAGGGGGGACATCAGCCGGTTTCCTCTCCGGTGGGTGGGGTGTCACTGAACCGGTCCGCGCCCCGGACGCCGAGGGCGTCGAGGCGGAGCCGGTGGCGGGTGAGGCGCGCGCCGAAGTCGTCCCAGTCGCGCCGTGGCGACCAGGCGCGCTCGGCGAGCGCGGTGAGCCGGGGGAAGGCGAGGTACTCCAGGTGGTCCGGGGTGGGCGCGTACTCGCTCCACAGCTGTGCCTGCCGTCCGACGACCTGCCGGGCGGCCTCGGGCTCCCACCCCGGCGGGACGGGATCGGCCTCGTACACCTGGCGCAGGGTGAGCAGCCCGGGCTGGCCGGGGGGCTCGCCCGGCCCCGGGCGCTGCGGGTAGTCGAGGTAGCTGATGCGGTAGGCGGAGGTGATGACCTGGTGGCCGCGGCGGGCGGCGAGGAGGCCGTGGTCCACGTCGCGCCAGGGCAGCACGGTGAATCCGGGCGGCAGGTCGGTGCCGTTCTCGCTCCAGCCGAGCGGGACGCGGCCGTGCGCGGCGAGGTGCCGCCCGACCCGTGCGAGGAACCAGCCGCGCAGCGCGTCCGGCCCCGGCAGCCGCTCGGCGCGCACCCGGTCCAGGGCGCTGGGCGCGTGGTGCCACTCGGCGGTCGGGCACTCGTCGCCGCCGACGTGCACGTGGGGCGAGGGGAAGACGTCCATGACCTCGTCCAGGACCGTACGGACGAAGTCGAGGGACTCCTCGCCCATGCCGAGCACCGTGTCGCACACGCCCCACCGGGTCCACACCGGGAGCGTCCGCGCCGGGTCGTTGCCCAGGTGCGGGTACGCGGCGAGCGCGGCGCGCGTGTGCCCGGGCACCTCGATCTCCGGGACGATCTCGACGCCGCGCGCCTCGGCGTACGCGACGAGGCCGCGCAGTTCCGCCGTCGTGTACGCGCCGCCGTGCGGCACCCCGTCGCCGAGCGTCTCGGCGCGCACGCCGCCGACCTCCGTGAGGCGGGGCAGCGCCGGGACCGGCATGCGCCAGCCCTGGTCGTCGGTGAGGTGCAGTTGCAGGACGTTGAGCTTGTGCAGGGCGAGGAGGTCGACGAGCCGGCGCAGCCACGAGACGGGCTGGAAGTGCCGCGCCACGTCGATCATGAAGCCGCGGTGGGACAGCAGCGGCCGGTCGGTGATCTCCACGCAGGGCAACTCCCAGCGCTCCGCCCGGACCGGACGGGGCACCAGCGCCTCGGTGGGCAGGAGCTGCCGCAGTGTCTGCACGCCGTGCAGGAGCCCGGCCGGGCGGGCCGCGCGCAGCAGCACCGCGTCGGGGGCGACCGTGAGCCCGTACCCCTCCTCGCCGGTGCCGCCGAGCGCGGTGTCGAGCGCGAGGATGATCTGCCCGTCGGGCGCCGCGGGGAGGGGGAAGCCGGTCGCGGGCGTGAGCAGTTCGCGCAGCAGCGCGGCGGCACCCTCGGCGCCGGGGGCGATACGGACGGCCGTGTCGGGGCCGAGGGCGAAGCTGCCGAAGCGGCGCGCGAGTTTCAGCGGCCGGGGCACGAGCGCGAGGGGCTCGCGGGGGGCGGGCATACGGGAGCCTTTCGAGGGGGGTACGGGCATGCGGGCATGGCGGGACGGCGCGGGGCGCTTCGGTGGTGGCGGCCCGTACGGGTGCGGCGGCTTTCGCCACGTACCGGCCTCGCCGTGGGGTGCTCGGGGGCCTCAGCCCTTGACCGCTCCGCTCGTGAGGCCGGCGCCGACGCGGCGCTGGAGGACGAGGAAGAGGATGAGGACGGGCAGTGCGAAGAGCGTCGACGCGGCCATCGTGGCGCCCCAGTCGGTGCCGAAGACGTTGGAGAAGGAGGAGAGCCAGACGGGCAGGGTGCGGTCGTCCTGGTTCTTGATGATCAGCATGTTGGCGAAGGCGAACTCGTTCCACGCCGTGATGCAGCCGAAGAGCGAGGTCGCGAGGAGGCCGGGGGCGAGGAGCGGAAGCGTGACGCGGCGGAAGGCGGCGGCGCGGGTGCAGCCGTCGACCTGGGCCGCCTCCTCCAGCTCGGGCGGGATGCCGCTGAGGAAGGACCGCAGCGTCACGATGGTGAAGGGCAGGGTCAGCATGAACGAGACGAGCGTGAGCATCGAGAGGCGGTCGAGCATCCCGGCGTCCCGCGCGATGATGTACATCGGGATGAGCAGCGCTTCCCAGGGGGCGACCTGGGCGACGAAGACGAGCAGGATGAACGCGCGCCGCCCGCGCCAGCGCAGCCGGGCCACGGCGTAGGCGGCGGCGAGCGCGACGAGCAGCGCGAGCAGGACCGAACTCGCCGTGACGAGCAGGCTGTTGCGCCAGAACCCCCAGAAGCCGTCCGCGTGCACGGCGTCCGAGAAGTGGTCGAAGGTGAGGCTCGTCGGGAAGAAGACCGGCGTCTCGGACTGGATCTGCGCGTTCGGCTTGAGCGCGGTGAGGACCATCCAGTAGACGGGGAAGACGCTCAGGACGAAGACGACGGCGGCGGCGAGGCCGCGGAGGGCGGTGCGGGTGAGGCGGCGGTTGCGCGCGGGCCTCGGGGCGGGCCGGGCCTTCACCGGTGTGATGGCGGGCAGCGGCGGGGCCGCGGGGGCGGTCATGACTCGGCCTCCTGCTCCTGGCGGAACATGCTGCGCAGGTAGGCGATGAGGACGCCGACCAGGAGCAGCACGGTGAGGGTGGAGATCGCGGCGCCGAGGTCGTAACGGTGCAGGGCCTGCGCGACCTGGTAGGCGTAGACGGGCAGTGTCGTGGTCGCCGAGTCGGGGCCGCCCTTGCTCAGCGCCCAGATCTGCGCGAAGCAGCGGAAGACCCAGATCACTTCCAGGCACAGCACGAGCCCGAAGACGGGCCGCAGCAGCGGCAGGGTGACCGAGCGGAAGATCCGCCAGGCCCCGGCGCCGTCCATGCGCGCGGACTCGGTGAGTTCGGCGGGGACGGTGAGCAGCGCGGCATGCAGCGTGATCGCGACGAACGGCACGGACTGCCACGTGATGAGCAGGACGAGGACGGTGAACGTCGCCGGGCCGTGCGCGAACCACGCGTAGTCGTGGAAGGAGTCGAGACCGAGCTTCGTCAGCGCCCAGTTGACGACGCCGAGGCGCGAGGAGAAGAGCCACTGGAAGACCGTCGTCGTCGCGATGACGGGGCTCGCCCAGGCGAGGACGAGGCCGCTGAGCACGAGCGTGCGCGAGACGCGCCCGAGCGAGCGCAGCAGCAGCGCGACGAGCGTCCCGAGGCCGAGGATCAGCACGACGTTGACGAGCGTCCACAGCAGCGTGCGCCGCACGACCCGCCAGAACTCCGGGTCCTTGAGCACCTCTTGGTAGTTGCCGAAGCCGGCCCCGATCGCCCCGCCGCGGATCAGCTCGCCCATCCCGAAGTGCTGGAAGGAGATGACGAGGTTGCGGACGAGGGGGTAGCCGAGCAGGAGCGCGGCGCCGAGCACGGTCGGGGCGACGAGGAGGTACGGCCACAGGGCGGCGAGGCGGGCGCGGGCACCCCGTGCGCCGCGCGGGTCCCGGGCGCTCCGTCCGGCCCGTGGACTCTCGCCGCCCGGCTCGCTTCCTTCGGGCGCGGGGGGTGCGGCGGCGCGGGGGGCCTCCGGGGTGCGCCCGCGCGCACCCCGGAGCGCGCCGTGGGTGTTGCTCACTTCTTCAGGGTCTTGGTGATCGAGGCGGAGGCGTCCTTCGCGGCCTTCGCCGGGTCCGTGCCGGTGAGGACGGCGGTCATGTAGCCCTTGATCGGGTTGGTCGCCTCGACGGCGGCCCACTCCGGGGAGTTGGGCGTCGCGTGGCCCTGGGCGGCGCCCGCGGCCATCGCCGCGGTGCCCTCGTCGTCGGCGACGACCTTCGAGAGCGACGTGCGGTTGGGCACGTAGCTCATCGTCTTGGCCATGTCCGTCTGCCACTTCGTCCCGGCGAGGGCCTTGATCACCTCGTAGGCGGCGTCCTGGTGCGCGGACGCTTCCGGGATCACGAGGTCGGAACCGCCGGTGAAGACGGAGCCGGGCTTGCCCGCGTCCTTGCCCGGCACGGGGAAGAAACCGATCTTGCCCTTGAGCGCGGGCGTCGACTCCTCGACGATCTTCGCGCCGCCCGGCACGGAGATCACTTGCGCGACGTCGCCCTTGGCGAAGACGTCGGCCTGCGGCGGCTTCGCCTCGTCGGAGTCCTTCGGTCCCTTGCCGAGCGACTGGAGGGTCTTGTAGAAGGCCATGCCCTTGAGCGCCTCGGGGGAGTCGAGCGCGCCCTTCCAGGAGTCGCCGTCCTTGACCGCGAGGTCGCCGCCCTCGTCCCAGATGAACCCGGCGAGGGTGTACCAGTTCTGCCCGGGGAGGTAAATGCCCTGTGTCTTGCCCTTGTCGAGCTTGCGGGTATCGCTCAGCCACTCGTCCCGCGTGGCCGGGGGCTTCTTGATGCCGGCCTTGGCGAAGAGGTCCTTGTTGTAGAGCACGACGCGGTTGGCGGCGTACCAGGGAATGCCGTACTGCTTCCCGTCGATCTTCCCCGGCTCCGCGAGACCGGGCAGCCAGTCCGCGCCCTTGAGGTCGGTGACCCGGTCGCTGAGGTCCTTGACCCCGCCGCTCGCCGCGTACTGCGCGACCTGCGTGTTGCCGACCTCGATGACGTCGGGTGCGTCGTTGCTGGCGAGGGCCGCGGTGACCTTCTCGCCGATGCCGTCCCACTCCTGTATCTGGACATCGAGCTTGATCTTCCGGTGCTGCTGCTCGAAGTCCTTGGTGAACCGGCCGAGGAAGTCCTCGGAGACGCTGTCCCGCATGACCCACACGGTGACCTTCTCCGGGCTCTTGGCCGTCCCGGAGCCGCCACCGCTGCCGCTGTCGCCGTCGTCGGAACAGGAGGTCAGACCCGCGAGTCCCGCGAGACTCAGCGCGAGGACAAGCGGGGGAGTGGTAAGCCGCAGCTTCATGGGCACCTCATCAAGGAGTTGACCAGTTGACCACTGGTCAGTGGGTGAGCAAGAAGGTGACACAAGGGGGCGGTGGCGTCAAGAGCCTTGTGCGGCTTGGGAAATGAGGGGGTGGGGGGTGAGGGTGACGGGCGCGACGAGGGGTGCGTCGGGGTGGGGGAGGGGTGGGAGGGGTGAGGAGGTGCGGGGATGTTGTGCCGATTGCCTGACCAGTAGGGTTCACTGGTCAAGTCGGTGGATCGGCCGTCATGATGGGGTGGCTGGTGGCTGGTGGCTGGTGGCTGGTGGCTGGTGGCTGGTGGCTGGTGGCTGGTCGGGCCGGCTGGTTGGCCGGTGTGCGGGGCCGTAGTGGTGGCGAGAGGCGAAAGGGGAGGCGAGCGACGATGGCGGAGCACGAGGCGGGGGGAGTGCCGGGAGTGGGCGGGGAGGCTGTGGCCGAGGTTGCGGCGGGGGGTGAGGCCGGGGCCGTCGCTCGGGGTGGGGCCGCGGGTGGCGCCGGGGCCGGTGGCGCCGGGTCGGGTGGTGGTTCCGGGGGTGGGGGCCCGGCCGCGGCTGGTGCGGGGGCGATCGGTGCGGGGGTGGCCGGTGGTTCCGGGGGTGGGGCCGGTTCCGGAGGGGGTGCGGTGCCGAAACGGGAGCGGGTGCGGGAGTACCTGCTCTCGCTGGTGGAGGCGCGGGCGCCCGGCGAGGCGATCCCGTCGGAGCGGACGCTCAGTGCCCAACTCGGCGTCTCGCGCCCGACGTTGCGTGCCGCCGTCGATGAACTCGTCGCCACCGGGCTGCTCCGCCGCGAGCACGGGCGCGGCATGTTCGTCGCCCCCGCGAAGATCACCCAGGAGCTCGTCTCGGACGACGGCACGCTCTCGGTGCCACTCGCGCAGGGCACGTGGTCGAGCCGCGTCCTGGAGCACTCGGTGATCCAGGCCGGGGCACGCATCGGCCGTCGGCTGCGCCTCTCACCCGCCGCGCGTCTCGTCTACATCGCCCGGCTGCGCCTCGTCGACGGCCACCCCATGGCCATCGAGCACCTCCACATTCCGCAAGAGCTCGTCCCCGGCCTGTCGGCGACCGAACTGGAGGCCGGTGACCTGTACGAACACCTCCGCGAGAGCCATCAGGTGGAGGTGCACGAGGCGACCCAGTCCATCGAGCCGACCGTCGTCAACGAGGCCGAGGCCGACGTCCTCGACGTCCCGCTCCTCTCCCCGGCCCTCCTCATCGAACGCCTCACGACGGATACGACCGGCCGTCCGGTCGAGTACGTCCACTCCGTCTACCGGGGCGATCGCTACCGCATCGTCTCCCGCCTCGCCCTCGGCCCGGCCCGTGACGCCACCCACCCCACCGCCCACCACCCCGGCATCCCCCCGGGCGACCTGGCCCCGGCGGACATCATCGGCTCCTCGACGGTGGGGGACGTGCAGGGAGGGTGAGAGGGCGTGGGTGCGCGAGGTGCCGAGGTGGGGTGGCGCGTGGTGGGCGGCCTGGTGCGGGGTGCGTGTGGTGGGCGGCCGGGTTTCGTATGCCGGGGTGGGAGGTGTGCCGGGAGCCGGGCCGGGGAGTGTGCCGTGCCCGGTCGGCCTCTCGGCTCGCTCAGCCCCGGTCCCGTCCCGCCTCCCACTCGTACGACGGCGGCTGCGGCATCCCCAGGCCGGCGCCACGCAGCCGCTCCATCTCGCGCCGGTCGCGCTTGGTGGGCCGGCCCGCTCCCCGGTCCCTGACACCGGCCGGCGCGACGGCCGCGCGGGGCGGCGGCGGTGGGCTGTTGTCCTCGTAGCACGTGACCGCGACGGGCGCGCCGACGCGCTTGCGGAGCAGGCCCCGTACGACGAGCACCCGGTCGCGCCCCTCGTGCCGCAGGCGCACTTCGTCGCCGACCCGGACGGCCGCCGCCGCCTTGGCCGGGGCGTTGTTGATCCGTACGTGCCCGGCCCGGCAGGACGCCGTCGCCGCCGAGCGCGTCTTCACCATCCGCACCGCCCACAGCCACACATCGACCCGCACACTTCCGGACTCCGTCCCCACCTCGCTCACCATGCCCCCGAGCCTAGACGGCACCACCGACGAAGGGCCCGGCCCGGCGGGGGAGTACGCCAGGAGCGGACCACTCCGGACGGTCACCACGCTTTCGGGTGAGAGGAATTCTGGCTTCGGCGAAGTTATCCACAGATTTGGGCGGGTGGCGGGGGAGGGGGGCCGGGGCCTGGAAGAATTGATGCAGGGGCGCCCCCCTGGGAGGGCGGGGGTCTGTCCTCGGCCCCTGCGCGCGAAAGCTACCCTCCCACCCATGCCCACCCCGCCCCCCACCCACGACCCCCGCCTCCCCCCGCCCCCCGAAACCCGCACCCAGCCCGCCCCCGCCGCCCCGGCCCACCCCCGCCTCCTCCCCGCCCCCCAAGCCCGCGCCCAGCCCGGTTTCCTCCCCGCCGCGCACGCCCTGCTCGCCTCCCTCGTCCGGGACGGGGCCGCCCTCGGCTGGACCGAGCCGCCCGCCTACGACGAGATCGCCGCACTGCTCGACGCCGTGTGCGGAGAGGCCGCGCAGGGGGACGCGGCGCTGTGGGCCGCGTACGACGGACCCCGCCTGCTCGGTCTCGGCTGGTGGCGCCGCTACTCCCGCCCCACCCACCGCCCCCACGCCGACCTGGAAAAACTCGCCGTCGACCCGGCCGCGGCGGGCCGCGGCCTGGGCCGCGCGCTCACCGAAGCCCTCGTCAGCGAGGCCCGCGCCGCCGGTATCGAGGTCCTCACCCTCGACGCCCGCGGCGACAACACCCGCGCCCTGAGCCTCTACCGCTCCCTCGGCTTCACCGAGTACGGCCGCCTTCCCGCCTTCGTCGCGGTCGGCGCCCGCCGCTACGACAAGGTCTTCTGCTCGTACGATCTACGCACCCCGCCCGACCCCGCGCACCGCGCCCTCGCCCGCGTCGTACGCACCGGGGCCGGCTCGCCCGCCCAATGGGACGCCTGGACCCCCGAGGGCCAGTACCTGCTGCTGCACTACCGGCGCGGCAGGGGCACCGTCGAGCGCCACCCGGGGCCCGAGCCCGAGCGGTGGACCGAGGAGTCCTGGCGCGACGGCCGCTCAGCCGTCCTCGCCACGTGGGACGACGGCACGGGCGGAACCACGATCGATTTCCCGGCCTTCCTCGCGGCGAGCGGTCTCACCCCGATCCCCGGCGCGGAGATCTCCGACGCGCCGTGAGGTTCGCCCCTCACGTCGCTCCCGGTCCCGCGGCGAGCGCCCTCCCCCCGGCCCCGGACGCGGTGGCCTCCGACGCCCTCTGAGGCCCCCACCTCACGTCACCCCCGAGCGCGTCGCACCTCAGCGCTCCGCCTCCCCCAACCCCGCCTCCCGCCCCGCTTCCCGCAACACCGCCCGCAGCATCTCCGGGGTCAGCCGTCCCGTGAACGTGTTGCGCTGGCTCACGTGGTAGCACCCGAACACGTCGAGCGGAGCGCCCCCGTCCCGCGCCGGCAGCCGCACCCGGGCGCCGTGGCCGAAGGCGGGGCGCGGGCGGGGTACTTCCCAGGCCGCCGCCGCGAAGGCCGGGAGCGCCGCCTGCCAGCCGAACCCCCCGAGGACCACGACCGCGCGCAGCGTCGGCCGCAGCAGCGTCAGCTCCTCCACCAGCCAGTGGCGGCACGTGTCCCGCTCCTGCGGGGTCGGCCTGTTCGCCGGTGGCGCGCAGTGCACGGGGGACGTCAGCCGGGTCCCGCGCAGGCGCAGCCCGTCGTCGGCCGCGCGGGGGCGCGGCGCGCTCGCGAGGCCGATGTCGTACAGGGCGCGGAAGAGGTCGTCGCCGGCGCGGTCGCCCGTGAACATCCGCCCCGTACGGTTTCCGCCGTGCGCGGCCGGGGCGAGTCCGAGGACGAGCAGCCGCGCGTCCTCGGGTCCGAAACCGGGCACGGGCCGCGCCCAGTACTCCTCGTCCGCGAACGCCGCCCGCTTCACCCGGCCCACTTCCTCCCGCCAGGCCACCAGGCGCGGGCAGGCCCGGCACCGCGTGATGTCCGCGTCGAGCACGTGCAGGTCCCCGCCCGCACCGTCGTGGACCCCGTCACCCAGCACCATGCCCCCACCGTAGGCCCCGGCCCGCGCCCACCCCCGCGACCGGGCCCGAAACGCACCACGGCCCCGCATGCGCAAGGCACACGGGGCCGTGATCGACGGGCGCCGGCCCGTCACACGCCGCACAGGCACCAGCCCGCACCGCGCCCTGCCGGCATCAGCCCTTCAGCGACGCCAGCGCCTCGTTGAAGGTCGCCGACGGACGCATGACCGCCGCCGACTTCGCGGCGTCGGGGCGGTAGTAGCCGCCGATCTCCGCCGGGGAGCCCTGGACGGCGATCAGCTCGCCGACGATCTTCTCCTCGTCGGCCGCGAGCTTCTCGGCCAGCGGGCCGAAGGCGGCGGCCAGCTCCGTGTCCTCGGTCTGCGCGGCCAGCTCCTGCGCCCAGTACGTGGCGAGGTAGAAGTGGCTGCCGCGGTTGTCGATGCCGCCGAGCTTGCGGCTGGGCGACTTGTCCTCGTTGAGGAAGGTGCCGGTGGCGCGGTCCAGGGTGTCCGCGAGGATCTGGGCGCGCGCGTTGCCGGTCTTCTGCGCGAGGTGCTCGAAGCTCACCGCGAGCGCGAGGAACTCGCCGAGCGAGTCCCAGCGCAGGTAGTTCTCCTTGACGAGCTGCTGCACGTGCTTCGGCGCCGAGCCGCCCGCACCGGTCTCGAAGAGGCCGCCGCCGTTCATGAGCGGGACCACGGAGAGCATCTTGGCGCTGGTGCCCAGCTCCAGGATCGGGAAGAGGTCGGTGAGGTAGTCGCGCAGCACGTTGCCGGTCACCGAGATGGTGTCCTCGCCGCGGCGGATGCGCTCCAGGGAGTACGCGATGGCGTCCTCGGGCGACTTGATCTCGATGGTCAGGCCCTCGGTGTCGTGCTCCGGGAGGTACTGCTTGACCTTCGCGATGAGCTGCGCGTCGTGGGCGCGGGTCTCGTCGAGCCAGAAGACGGCGGGGGTCCCGGTGGCGCGGGCGCGCGTCACGGCGAGCTTGACCCAGTCGCGGATCGGCGCGTCCTTCGTCTGGCACATGCGGAAGATGTCGCCCGCGCCGACGGCCTGCTCCAGCACGGCCTCGCCGGCCTTGTTCAGGACGCGGACGGTGCCGGTGACCGGGATCTCGAAGGTCTTGTCGTGGCTGCCGTACTCCTCGGCCTTCTGCGCCATGAGGCCGACGTTCGGCACCGAGCCCATCGTGGCCGGGTCGTAGGCACCGTGCGCACGGCAGTCGTCGATCACGACCTGGTAGATGCCGGAGTAGCTGCTGTCCGGGATGACGGCGAGCGTGTCCGCTTCCTTGCCGTCCTTGTCCCACATGTGACCGGAGGTACGGATCATGGCGGGCATCGAGGCGTCGACGATGACGTCCGAGGGGACGTGCAGGTTCGTGATGCCCTTGTCCGAGTCGACCATCGCGAGCGCGGGGCCCTCGGCCAGCTCGGCCTCGAAGGACTCCTTGATCTTCTGGCCCTCGGGGAGCCCGTCGATGCCCTTGAGGATGCCGCCGAGCCCGTCGTTCGGGGTCAGGCCGGCAGCCGCGAGCTGGTCACCGAACGCGGCGAACGTCTTCGGGAAGAAAGCGCGCACGACGTGACCGAAGATGATCGGGTCGGAGACCTTCATCATCGTCGCCTTGAGGTGCACCGAGAAGAGCACGCCCTCGGCCTTGGCCCGCGCGACCTGCGCGGTCAGGAACTCGCGCAGCGCGGCCACGCGCAGCACCGAGGCGTCCACGACCTCGCCGGCGAGTACGGGTACGGACTCGCGCAGCACCGTCGTCGAGCCGTCGTCGCCGTTCAGCTCGATGCGCAGGCTGTCGTCGGCCGGGAGGACCGCGGACTTCTCGGTCGAGCGGAAGTCGTCGTTCGTCATCGTCGCGACGTTCGTCTTCGACTCGGGGGTCCAGGCGCCCATGCGGTGCGGGTGCGCCTTCGCGTAGTTCTTCACCGACGCCGGGGCGCGGCGGTCGGAGTTGCCCTCGCGCAGGACCGGGTTGACGGCCGAGCCCTTGACCTTGTCGTAGCGGGCGCGGACGTCCTTGTCCTTGTCCGTCCGGGGGTCGTCCGGGTAGTCCGGCAGCGCGTAGCCCTGCGCCTGGAGCTCGGCGATCGCGGCCTTGAGCTGCGGGATCGACGCCGAGATGTTCGGCAGCTTGATGATGTTCGCCTCGGGCGTCTGCGCGAGGCGGCCCAGCTCGGCGAGGGCGTCCTCGATGCGCTGGCCCTCCTCCAGCCACTCCGGGAAGCTCGCGATGATGCGGCCGGACAGCGAGATGTCGCGGCTCTCCACGCCGACCCCGGCGGTGGAGGCGTACGCCTCGATGACCGGCAGGAACGAGTACGTCGCCAGCGCGGGCGCCTCGTCGGTGTGCGTGTAGATGATGGTCGAGTCAGTCACCGGGTGCTCCGCTCCGTCTCCACTGTCTGCGTCTTGCTGGTACTGCGGGTCTTGCTGATGCTGCGGGGTACTGCTGGTACCGCTGATGTTGCTTGTGTGCGGGTCGTGCCTGTCTTGCTTCGCGTCTTTTCAATATTGCTCGATATCAAGATATCCCGAGAGGGCGGCTCTCCCGAAAGGGCCCTTCGTCCTGCGGACGGCGGCACGGGCACCGCACCGGCGCGGTACGGGCGCGACACGGGTGCCGCACCGGCGCGGTACGGGCAGCGCAAATCCCTCGCCCCGGCCCGCGCCGCTCTCGTACGCTGCCGGGATGCCCGCTCCCGTACCGCTGCACCCCGACTCCGCCCCGTACGCCCACGGGCATCTCCCCACCGACGACGGACACGAGCTGTACTGGGAGACCTGCGGCAATCCCGAGGGCCTGCCCGCCCTCGTCCTGCACGGCGGCCCCGGCTCGGGCTGCTCGCCCGGCTTCCGACGCTACTTCGATCCGGCCCGCTACCGGATCGTGCTGCTCGACCAGCGCGGAGCGGGCCGCAGCCGCCCGCACGCCTCCGATCCCGCGCACGATCTCGCCACCAACACCACCCCGCACCTCATCGCCGACCTGGAGGCGCTGCGCGCCCACCTCGGCATCGACCGGTGGCTCGTCTGGGGCGTCTCCTTCGGTTCCTTCCTCGGCCTGCGGTACGCGCAACTGCACCCCGGGCCCGTGCGCGCCCTCGTCCTCACCGGTGTCGCCACGGGCAGCCGCGCCGAGGTCGAGGTCCTGACCCGGGGCCTCGGCCGCTACTCCCCCGAAGCCTTCGCGCGCTTTCGCGCGGGAGTGCCGCGAGAGGCGCGCGACGGAGACCTCGCCGCCGCCTACCGCGACCTCCTCGCCTCGCCCGACCCGGCCGTGCGCGCCCTCGCCGCGCGCGACTGGACGGACTGGGAGACCGCGATCATCCCCGCCCCGCCCCGCTCCGAACCGCGCTACGAGGACCCCCGCTTCCGCCTCGGCTTCGTCCGCACCGTCACGCACTACTGGAGCCAGGACCACTTCGTCGGCGGCGACGAGGTCGTCCTGCGCGAGGCCCACCGCCTGCGCGGCATCCCCGGCACCCTCGTCCAGGGCCTCCTCGACCCCGGCAACCTCACCGGCGCCGTCCACCGCCTCGCCGCCGCCTGGCCCGAGGCGACCCTGCACGTCGTCAACGACGGCGTCCACGGCGCCAACGCCGAGATGGCCGGACACCTCGTCGCCGCGACCGACCACTACGCGGACGAGGCCGGGGCCTGAGGCGCGGGGCCCCGCCCCCGGCCCCGCTCAGCCCGGCGGCACCGGCAGCACCGCGTGCTCAGTGAAGACCCCGAACGCCCGGAAGCCGAGCCCCCGGTACAGCGGCTCGCCCTCCTCGCTCGCCTGGAGCACCGCCGTCCCGAAGCCCTCGGCACGCGCGGCCCGCAGCGCGGCGAGCGTCACCGCCGTCCCGTGCCCCCGCCGCCGGAACCCGGCCCGCGTCGACACGTTGTACAGCCCCGCGACCCCGTCCGACAGGAACACCTCCGCGCTCGCCACGACCTCGCCCGCCACCTCGCCCACGAAGAGCAGCGCCGGGCACCCGGGGCGCAGCAACGCCTCCGCCGCCTCGGCGTAGAAGCGCGTGACGGTCGCCGCGGGCGGCTCCCAGTTCGCCGCGACGACCGCCGCGAACCCCGCGAGATCCCCGGCCGTCCGCACCCGCCGCACCACCAGCCCGTCCCGCGCCGCGGCCGGGGGC
>NZ_JAAGLR010000877.1 GCF_010548245.1 Streptomyces sp. SID11385 | reverse complement strand
TCGCTCACCGCGCGCGGCTCGGGACCGGGACGGCGCGGCACCGCGTGCGCGCTCAGCGCCCAGCCGTAGGCGGGCGGCGGGGGCGGCAGGCGCAGCGTGTAGGCGTACGCCCCGTCGAGCCGTTCCCCGGCCGCGTCCCGGTACGTCTGCGTCGTCGTCGCCTCGTACCCGTGCGGCCCCCACAGCCCGACCCGCGCGGCGACCGCGCGCCGCAGATACGCCTCGGAACGGTCCCCGACGCGCCACGGCGAGGCGTCGAGCGTGCCGGGGCCGAGGTGGTCGAGATTGAAGTCGAAGAGATGCGCCGCGCCCTGCCAGCCCCCAAAGGAGTCACCGTTCGCCGGGGCCCGGGAAGAAAGACCCCCGTCCCCGTCCTCCTCGCCCCACCGCCACGCCGCCGCCTCGACCTGCGCGCGCCCCGCCGCCTCGCCCTCCTCCAGCGCCCAGCGCAGCTCCGTCGCCGGTTCCGCGTACGGTGTCGCGCCCTCCTCCAGGAGGCCGAGCGGCTGGAAGCGCTCCTGGTAGGCGCGATCGGCCCCCGAGGGCGGGAAATCGGCCGCCCACACCCGCAGCCGCTCCCAGAACCGCAGCGCCGGCTCGGCGAGCGGATCGCCGCCGGGGAGCCCCCCGCGTCCCAGGCCCGGCGCGGTGAGCGGGTGCAGCGCGAGCCCGGCCCGCAGGTCCCGTACCGCCGCGACGTCCTCCGCGTCCGCGAGCGCGCAGGCGTACCGCACCACGAGCGTCGCGACCGCCGTCGGCGCCTCGATCACCTCGTGCACGCTGCCGGGCACCTGCCCGTCCCAGCCCGGCGGCGCGAGCAGCCAGCTGCCGCCCTCCGCGCCGCCGGCGCGCAGCCCCGCGTACGCGAAGTCGTTGGTCCACGCGTCCACGAACTGGTACACGGCGTAGCGCGGGCCGCTCGGCGGGACCTGGAGCACGAGCGGCCCCTCGGAGAGGTCGAGCGGGGCGAGCGAGCACAGGGTGCCCTCGTCGGCGGGCCAGCCGGTGGCGGGCTCGGCGTGCGCGAAGTGGTTGAAGGCCGTCGCCGGCAGCGGGCCGAGCCCGTCCTGCGTGAACAGCCCGACCGTCTCCAGGCCCCGCACGAGCGGCGCGCCGTAGACGTACGCCTCGGCGGCGAGTGAAGCCGCCAGGGTGCCGTGCCCCATCTCGCCTCCTCCTGCCTCCCTCCCCTCAAGGTCACACGCCCCCCGCCGTCCCGCATCCCGAGTCGCACGCACGTGCGACCCGTCCCCTCGTCGGATGAGGCGCGTCCCCCACACGGACCGACGCGAATTCGGACAGGCGCGCTCGCAGTGGGCACAAGGGTGAACCGGTGCGGCCCGCGCGCGCCTGGCTCGTTGGCCGGACAGATCGCCGTGCGTGAGCGAGCGATCGCCTTGCGTCACGAAAGCGTGAAGGCGGCTCGTACGAGTCCGTACAAGAAGGCCGCCCGAGCCCGTACGAGAGGAAGCACGTCCCATGCCACAGCCCTCCGCCTCCCCGTCCCCCGGCGGCACGCGGTGAGCCGCCTCTCGCTCGCCCTGAGCGCCGCGCACCTCGCCGCGGTGGCCTGGCTCGGGCACTGCGCCACGGCGAGCGCGCACAACGGCGCCTGGTGGACGACGCTCGCGTTCGTCGCCGCGTCGGCGCTCCTCGTCACCGCGATCCTGCGCGAGCACGAGTGCGCCGAGGAGCACGCCCCGCGCCCCGCGCCCGTACCGCCCCCGCGCCCCGTCGCCGACTGGCAGGTCTTCGAGGCGCTGTGCTGCCTGCGGGCCTGGGAGACGCGGGGCCGCGCGCACGATCCCGCGTACTGCTCGTGCCGCGACTCGCTGTCCCGTGAGGAGCGGTGAACGCCTGTGAGGAAGCGGTGAACGCGGAGGGAGGGGGTGCGTCGGGACTCCCGTGGCGCTTGAGGCAGGATGCGCATATGCCCGAACCCGCAGAGCCGCCCGAGCAGGAACCGGCGGACGAGACCTCCGCCGATCCCGAGAGACGCGCCCTGCCCGCCGACGCCTCCGCGATGTGGCTGGTCCGCGCCTCCGGCGAACTGGACCTCGACACCGTGGGAGGACTGCGCCAGGAGCTGGAGGAGGCCGCCGCGCACTACCCGGTCGTCATACTCGACCTGAGCCGCGTCGACTTCGGCGACTCCAGCTTCCTCAACCTCCTCATCCGCGTCCGCGCCACGACCCGGCTGCGCCTGGTCGCCCCCACGGACGCGCTGCGCCAGCTCTTCGCCCTCACCGGCACGGACACGGTCCTCGACGTGTACGAGACGATCGGCGAGGCGATCGACGCGGGCTGACCGCCCTCACCGCATCCCTCCGTCGGGCGGCCGGCGCTGCGCCGGTACGAAGCGGGGGTGCTCGTACGCGCTGTGGGCGGACGTCAGCGGCAGCCGCGCCCGCACGGTCTTGCCGTCCCCGGGGCCCGCCACGACCTCCACCCGCGCGAGCCGCGTGACGAGCCCCCACCCGTACCCGCCCTCGCGCACGAGCGGCCGCGGAGTCCGCTCGCACGGCCGCGCCTGCGAGCCGTCCGAGACGCTGATCTCGACCTCGCCGTCCCCGATGCTCACCCGGAACCCCGTCACCCCGCCCGCGTGCCGCACCGCGTTGCTCACCAACTCCGAGGCGACGAGCACCGCGTCGGCGAGCACCAGCACATCCACGGGCGGCCGCACCGCCAACAGCGCGTCGTACACCCGCTCCCGCGCCTCCCCGGGCCGCAGCCCCCCGTCCTCCGTCCCGTCGCCGCGATGCCCTTCCTCGTCCGACACCACCACTCACCTGCCCGTACTCGCCTGCGTTTGCCTGTGCTCCGGGTGCCCCGAGTCGGCCCGGGCGCACCTGTTTCGTGCGGGGAGGCTGTGACGGGTTCAGGCGGAGGGGACGCGGGCGAGGGCGGCCCGAATAGTGTCGGCGGGGTCGGGGACGGTGAAGCCGAGGGCGCGGAGGTCGGCGACGACGTCCGGGATGGTGCGGTGCTGCCGGAGGGCGGTCTCCTGGAGGTAGTGCAGGGGGAACCCCTCTTCTTCGCGAACACGACCGGTCGAGTGCATCCGGGCCAGTTCCGCCGCGTCCCGGAACGTCATGCCGTCCGGGAGGGAGGTCCGTGACACGGGGATGCGGTACCTGACGAGGACGGCGGCCACCTCGGCGGGGGAGATGTTGAGATCCCGGGCGAGGGGCAGGGCGAAATGGAAGGGAACGACATCGCCGGTGCGCAGGCGGCGTTCGTCTCGCAACTCCGTCAGGATGTGGTCGTCGAACGGCCCCGGTTCCGCCGGGAACTCCACCGGGACGACGAAGCCGTACGACCGCAGCTTGGCGACCCGCTCACGCTTCTGTTCCCAGCTGCTCTGGTGACTGAAGAGGTCCCGGTACGCGATCGGGTCCGCCGGCGGCTTCGCGGGTCCCGTGCTGTGCCCCGGGAGCAGGAAACGGTCATCGGGGTCGGCGTCGTCCGGGAAGGGCGAAGGGACGGCGAAGCCGAGCGACCGCAAGCGGCGCCACACCTCGATGGGTCGCAGGCTCGCCGAGAAGGCGCGGAAGAGGACGTCCCCCGGTGACAGGGACGCACCCCACGGGAGCCAGTGCGGTTCCTTCCCTCCCCGCAGTTGCAGGAGCTTCAGCCAGGACTTGTCTGGTCGTTCGGGCAGACCCGAGCCGTCCGCGTCCAGCCCGAAGGCGGTCAGCCTGCGGCAGATCTCCGAGGTGGGCAGGTCGAGCGCGAGGGACATGGCGGCGATGTGGCCCGGGGGAACCTTGTGCTCCGGATCGAGCGGGACCATTCCCACGGAACTCTCCGGGGAGTAGAGGCGGAGCAAGGGCTCGGACCCGGCCTTCCGGTACCACTCGACCACCTTCGCGGGTACGTCCCACCCCGTGCCGCGCAGCTCCGCTGCCACCGCGTCCACCGGCAGACGCCGGCGGCGGACGAACTCCGCCAGTGCGCCCACGGACACCGGGCGGGCACGAGGGTCCGGACGGGGCTTGAACTCCCTTTCGGGACGCCTCTGTCGCGGGAGCGGGTCCCCGGGAGCCCGGTCCCAGGGATAGCCCAGCGCTCTGAGCCGGGAGTCGAGGGCATCACGGGAGAGCCCCGCGACGCGAGCGATGCTGCCCAGTTCCTCGTCGCGGAAGACGGCCCCGCGGCTCCAGGAAATGACGGCTCTCCGGTCCACGTCGGCCCCCAGCAGAAGCCACTGGTCCGTGGCACGCGCCCTGCGCAACGGCCGTTCGGTCCTGATGTCGGGGCACAGCTCGGCGAGTGGCCCGAGCAGCTCCTCGCGCCCGTGCGCGAGCAGGCGCCACAGATAGATGTGGTCGGGCGCGTAACCGGTCGCGCGGGTCATGTCGTGGTGTCCGCCGGGACGCCTGCCGGAGACCAAGGAGACATCCAGCGGGAACGTGCCCGTCGCGGCCGAGCCGAATACGAAGCCCCCGCTCGACAGCTCCCGCCCCATCGACACGAGGGCGTCACCGACGACGTCCGCCAGCGCCGGGCTCGCCTGCAACACGTCGCAGAACCACGATCCCAGCCTGAAGCCCGGCGGTGTCCCGGCGAAGGCGGTGACCGCCCGCGTCAGCAACTCCGCCAACGAAGAGCCCAGTTCATCGAGTACGTGCTGCCGGTCGACCGAGAGCCGCTCCGGGGCGTCGGGACCGCGGAGGTTCACCACGACCCCCTGGAGCCCGGACCCGTCCTGTGCCAGCACCCCGCTGGGGCGTGCGGGGGCGACCACGAGGCCGTCCACGAGCAGCGCGCCCCCTTCCTGGCACCAGACGACCTGTGCCCCCTCCGCACCGGCCGACCACGGCAGGGTCCACCCGGCCGAGTGAATCCTGCTCGCGTCGTCCTCGGACTCGTACCTCCTGGCAGCGCGGTCCGCCGAGCGCACCCGCCCCGCCTCCCACTCGACCCGCCGGCGCCGCCCCTCCTCCGCCACCGTCCCGAACTCCGCGATCCCCAGCACCCCTTCGAGCACCTTCACGCACGACCACTCCTCCGCCACCACCCCCTCCCGCAAGTACAGCCGCACCTTCGTCCCGGGCGTCCCCTTGTCCGCCTCCCGCACGATGCGGAACAAGTGCTCGGGCCCGCACACCGAGGCCCGCAGCACCGGCCCCGGCACCCCCTCCGCGCTCATCCGGCACGTCGTGACCCGGATTTCCTCGGCCAGCATGAAATAGCTCAGCACCCCGATCCCGAAACGGCTGTTGGGGTAGAGCCGAACCGGCGGGTCCAGGGCCTCCCAGCGCGCCCGCTCAAGCCGGAACTCGGCCTGCTCGGCGAAGCGGGCGCCCGCGTGCGAGAAGACGCCGCGCAGCTCCGCCTCGCCCATGCCGACGCCGTTGTCCTCGCACTCCACGTACCGGCGCCCGTCCTCGTCCTCGCCCTGCGTGAAACGGATCCGTCCCTCGTACGCGGTCGGCAGCGCCCCCGTGCGGTCCAGGTACTCGCTCCGCGCCCGCCGGTAGCGACACGCGTCCAGGGCGTTCTGGTACAGCTCCCGCACCGCGAGGTCGCGGTCCTTGTACAGCTCGACGCCGACCGCGAGGCTCAGGAAGCGCCGGTCGTCGCTGCGGAAGCGCGCGTACCCCTCGAAGACACCGCGCCCGGGCAGGACACCGGAGGAACTCAGGCGGGCGGGCAGCGACGGGGGGAGGAGGCCCGTGGCCCGTATCGCGTGCAGCAGTTCGTCGAGTCGCGCGGTGTACGCGCGCAAGGCTTCGACCACCGCCTCGTGGTGGCACTCGGCCCGCAGGACGGGCAGCTCCGTCGTCCCGCCCCACGTCGCCCCGGCGAGCACACGGCGCAGCCCGGCCACGTCGACCGGGTACGGGACGGCCACGTGTTCCGCGACGATGTCGGGGAGCCCGGCGGGCTCGACCGCCATGCCGTGCGCGAGCGTGGCCAGCAGCGCGAGGCGCCGGAAGCGGACGCGCTGGGCGCCGCCCCCGCTGCGTACCCGTTCGTCGTCGGGCAACTGGTGCAGGTGCTCGGGATGGCACACGTCCGGGCCGCGCCGCAGCCCGTGCAGGAGCGCCGCGAGCCGTCCGGCGTCGAGCGTGCCGCCGAGCGGGGCGACGCACTCCCCGAGTTCCGCGAGCAGCTCCCCGACGGACTCCGGCTCCGCGAACTCCTGGTCCCGCGTCAGCCACCGGTGGAAGAGCCACCAGCCCACCACCGGCTCCGCCTCCGCGTCGCGCCGGGCCCGCCGCACCAGCGCCTCGTGGCCCTCGGCGAACACCTCGAACCTGCGCCGCGCGGGGCCCGCTCCGGCCGGTACCGCGAGCGACCACGGCTCCACGCCGGCCACCGCGGCGGCCCGGCGCAGGTAGTGCACGCGATGGAGGAACGGCAGCAGGACGAGGAGCGCCCCCTCGGCCGGACTCAGGCCGAGCCCTTCCGGCTCCGTGAGCCGCTCGACGTGCTCCAGGAACCGCAAGGGGGCCTCGGGGTCGTGCCACGGGTCCGCCGTCGGCTCCCGCCGCAGGGCGGCCAGCCGCGTCACGACCGCCGTCACGAGCGCGCGGTGCTCCCTCGCTCCCCGCTGCGCCGCCACGAGGTCCCAGACCGCCGATTCCTCCGCCGCACGGACCCACGGATCGGCTTCCGGCCCGTCCGCGCCCGCCGCTTCGGGGGCGGGCGAGGCCCCCATCCGCACGTACATGGTCCGCGCCTGGAAGACGTTCCCCACGACGGTGCCGTCCATGGAGTTGTAGCTGTCGCCCTCGTCCCCGTCCTCGTCCCCGCCTTTGCCCACGCCCCCGCCCACGCGCACCGTGCACCTCGTTTCGCTCGCTGCGGAGAATCTAGACCAGAACGCGGGCACGCCGAAGGGCCGTGGGCCGCGCCCTCCGAAGGGAGGACGCGGCCCACGGCCCGTGTGCGGTCGGTGCGGGGCGCGCGGCCCCGGGCCTTCCTAGATGTCGAAGTACAGCTCGAACTCGTGGGGGTGCGGGCGGAGCTGGATCGGGGCGATCTCGGCCGTGCGCTTGTAGTCGATCCAGGTCTCGATGAGGTCGGAGGTGAAGACGCCGCCGGCCTGGAGGTACTCGTTGTCCGCTTCGAGGGCGTCGAGGACGGCCGGGAGGGAGGTCGGGACCTGGGGGACGCCCGCGTGCTCCTCGGGGGCCAGCTCGTAGAGGTCCTTGTCGATCGGCTCGGCCGGCTCGATCTTGTTCTTGATGCCGTCGAGGCCCGCGAGGAGGAGCGCCGAGAAGGCGAGGTACGGGTTCGAGGACGGGTCCGGGGCGCGGAACTCGACGCGCTTCGCCTTCGGGTTCGAGCCCGTGATCGGGATGCGCATCGCGGCGGAGCGGTTGCGCTGCGAGTAGACCAGGTTGACCGGGGCCTCGAAGCCGGGGACCAGGCGGTGGTAGGAGTTCACCGTCGGGTTCGTGAAGGCGAGCAGCGAGGGCGCGTGCTTGAGGATGCCGCCGATGTAGTAGCGCGCCATGTCCGAGAGGCCCGCGTAGCCCTGCTCGTCGTAGAAGAGCGGCTGGCCGCCGGTCCACAGCGACTGGTGCACGTGCATGCCCGAGCCGTTGTCGCCGAAGATCGGCTTCGGCATGAAGGTCGCGGTCTTGTTGTTGCGCCAGGCGACGTTCTTCACGATGTACTTGAAGAGCATCAGGTCGTCGGCCGCGGCGAGCAGCGTGTTGAACTTGTAGTTGATCTCGGCCTGCCCGGCCGTGCCCACCTCGTGGTGCTGGCGCTCGACCTCCAGGCCGGCCTTGTCCAGCTCCAGGGAGATCTCGGCACGCAGGTCGGCGAAGTGGTCGACCGGCGGGGCCGGGAAGTAACCGCCCTTGTAGCGGACCTTGTAGCCGCGGTTGTTCACCTCGGAGCCGGTGTTCCAGGCGCCGGCCTCGGAGTCGATCTCGTAGACCGAACGGTTCGCCGAGGTCTCGAAGCGGACGCTGTCGAAGACGTAGAACTCGGCCTCCGGGCCGAAGAACGCGGTGTCGGCGATGCCGGTCGACGCGAGGTACGCCTCGGCCTTCTTCGCCACGTTGCGCGGGTCGCGGCTGTACTGCTCGCCCGTGATCGGGTCGTGGATGAAGAAGTTGATGTTGAGCGTCTTGTCCCGGCGGAAGGGGTCCACGCGCGCGGTCGTCAGGTCGGCACGCAGCGCCATGTCCGACTCGTGGATCGCCTGGAAGCCGCGGATCGACGAGCCGTCGAAGGCCAGCTCCTCGGCCGGGTCGAACGCCTTCGCCGGCACCGTGAAGTGCTGCATCACGCCCGGCAGGTCGCAGAAGCGGACGTCGACGAATTCCACGCCCTCGTCGGCGATGAACTTCTTGGCGTCATCGGCGTTCTGGAACATCCAACTCCTCCTCCTCCCACCCGGGGAGGGGCGGGGGTTTCAGCTCGTGCCCGTAGTCAGTGCGGTGACCCACGGTGGAGCCGACCATAGGAAGACGGGATTTCTCAAGCGTGACCCATTTGTTTCACCGAAGTTAACCACCTCGGGGCTCCTGAACGGCCCGGGCCACGGCGCGCGCCTACCCGCGTCCGCCGCCGTCACGCGCCCCCGCGCGCCGGGCGGGGGCTGCCAGGGGGCGCCGGGCGCGGGCGCAGTACCGTGGAGCGGTGGACAACAGGGATGCAATGGGATCGTGGCTCTCGGGCCCGCGTGCCGCCGCCGAGGAGATGGGTGTCGACTTCGGGTACCGGGGCGAGCGCCTCGGCCTCCCGGAGAGCGGACCCGGCTCCCTCGCCCCCCTCGGCCGCCGCTTCGGCGCCCTCGTCGTGGACTGGGCCCTGTGCATGCTCATCGCATACGGTCTCCTCGCGCGCGGTGACCAGCAGGCGGCGGGGAACTGGGCGCTCGCGATCTTCTTCGTCCTGAGCCTGCTCACCCTCGGCACGGTGGGCTGCACGCCCGGCAAGGCCCTCTTCCGGCTCCGCGTCGTCTCCGAGAACGGCGGCAGGCTCGGCCTCGTCCGCGTCCTGATCCGCAGCGTGCTCCTCTGCATCGCCATCCCCGCCCTGATCTGGGACCGCGACTCGCGCGGCCTGCACGACCGGCTCGGGCGCGCGGTGCAGATCCGGATCTGAGGGCACCTCTCCCGCGGACGCCCCTGGCGGAGCGAGGCACGGGCGTGCGTATGCCGTTCGGCACGGGACTCATGGGGAGCGGCATGTTCTTCATGGTGTCGCCGGTCGCCTGCTGTCCCCTCCTCAAGCACCCGCGCGTCCTCACCGGCGAGGGCCCGGCCCCGAGCAGACCCGTCCCACGCCGAAGGGGCGGGCCCGTGGTCGGGCCCGCCCCTTCGGCGGTTGTCGTGATGGGTGGGCGGGGATCAGCGGCGCGGGCCGCGCGGCATGCGCATCCCCTTCGGCATGGGCCCCTTCGGCAGCGGCATGTTCTTCATCATGTCGCCCATCGCCCGCAGGCGGTCGGTGGTCTCGGTGACCTGGGGGCCGGTGAGGACGCGCGGGTACTTGAGGAGGGTCGTGCGGACCTTCTTCAGCGGGACCTGGCCCTCGCCGTTGCCGACGATCATGTCGTGCACCGGTACGTCGGAGACGACGCGCGCCATCTTGCGCTTCTCCGCCGCGAGCAGGCTCTTGACCCGGTTCGGGTTGCCCTCGGCGATCAGCACGATGCCGGGCTTGCCGACCGCGCGGTGCACGACGTCCTGGCTGCGGTTCATCGCGACCGCCGTCGTCGTCGTCCACCCGCGCTTCATCTGGTCGAGCACCGCGGCCGCCGCACCCGGCTGTCCCTCCATCTGCGAGAACGCCGCACGCTCGGCGCGCCGCCCGAAGATGATCGCCATCGCGAGAACAGCGACGAGGAAGCCGAAAATGCCCAGGTAGACCGGGTGGCCGATCAGGAAACCGACCGCGAGGAGCACGCCGAAGACGACGATCCCCACGGCGCCGATCACCAGGCCGATCCTCGGATCGACCCGTCGGGTCATCTTGTAAGTGAGAGCGATCTGTTTCAGTCGCCCCTGATTCGCAGAGCTCTCTGCGGTGTCCTTCCTCGCCATGCTGTGGAGTTTACGTGGCGCGCACCGCGCTAGGACGTGCGGGCGGGCAGCGCGCTCAGGACGGCCTCCGCCTCGGCCCGTTCCCTGGCCCGGGCGCGGTCGGCGATCACGGCCGTCCGCGCGTTCTGCGCGGAGCGGCTGAGCAGGGCGGACTCCACGGCGCGGACGGCCGAGGAGAGCGGGGCGAGGAGGGTGGTACGGGCGTGGGGCAGGTGGTGGACGCTCGGCACGGTGGGGCTCCCCGGGGCTGGCGGCGGTGACGCGCTTCTACGGGCGGGAGCGTCGCGCCGAGCGGCGCGGCGCCTCGCTCCCAGCGTCACAGCATGGTGTTACCAGCCGGTGACCGAAGGGTCAAACGGCCATGAAGCGGCGGAAGACCGTCTTCCGCGGAAGCCGCGCGAGCATCGCCGGTCAGTCGCGAAAGGCGACGGCCCCGAAACCGTCCCCACCTGGGGGAACGGCTCCGGGGCCGGAGGACGTGCTGGGGGCGGGCCCGTTCCCGTACGAGAACGGGGCGGGACCCGGACGCGCGCGGCGAGCGCCGCTGTGCCGGACCTCACACGGTCGGCAGCGGTCCCGCCATCGCGCCGCGCCGCTCCATCGCCTGCTGGAAGAGGCGCCCGGCACGGTAGGAGGAGCGGACGAGCGGGCCCGACATGACCCCGGAGTAGCCGATCTGCTCGGCCTCCTCCTTCAGCTCCACGAACTCGTGCGGCTTGACCCAGCGCTCGACGGGGTGGTGCCGGGGCGAGGGGCGCAGGTACTGCGTGATCGTGATCAGCTCGCAGCCCGCCTCGTGCAGGTCGCGCAGCGCCTCGCTGACCTCCTCGCGGGTCTCGCCCATGCCGAGGATGAGGTTGGACTTCGTGATGAGACCGGCCTCGCGGGCCTCGGTGATGACCTTGAGGGAGCGCTCGTAGCGGAAGCCGGGACGGATGCGCTTGAAGATGCGCGGGACCGTCTCGACGTTGTGCGCGAGGACCTGCGGGCGCGAGGCGAAGACCTCGGCGAGCTGGTCGGGGTCCGCGTTGAAGTCGGGGATGAGCAGCTCGACCTTCGTGCCGCCGAGGGGCCGCTCGGCGGTCAGCGCGTGGATCTGGCGGACGGTCTCGGCGTAGAGCCAGGCACCGCCGTCTTCGAGGTCGTCCCGCGCGACGCCGGTGACGGTCGCGTAGTTGAGGTCCATCGTGCGGACCGACTCGCCGACGCGGCGCGGCTCGTCGCGGTCGAGCGCCTGCGGCTTGCCCGTGTCGATCTGGCAGAAGTCGCAGCGCCGGGTGCACTGGTCGCCACCGATGAGGAAGGTGGCCTCGCGGTCCTCCCAGCACTCGTAGATGTTGGGGCAACCGGCCTCCTGGCACACCGTGTGCAGGCCCTCGCTCTTCACGAGTTTCTGCAGCTCGTTGTACTCGGGGCCCATTTTGGCGCGGGTCTTGATCCACTCGGGCTTGCGCTCGATGGGGGTCTGGCTGTTCCGGACCTCCAGGCGGAGCATCTTGCGCCCGTCGGGTGCGACTGCGGACATGCCCGGCGCCCCTTTCTGCTGCGATCGCGCGTCGTGGCTTTCGAATCTTCGGCGAGGCCCAGCCTACGCCCGTGAGGGCAGGGGCCCGCTCCGTGCCCAACCCACCGAACCGCAGGCGCATTCCCCCGTACGGCCCAACGGGTGCGGTTCCTTCGGACGGGGGCCGGGGACGGGGCTCGGGCGAGGGGGCGCCAAGGGCCTCCCGCGCGGGCGCGGGGCGGGGTCCTCCCGTGCGGGCGGCGGCCTTCTCCCGTACGGCCTCGGGCCCCGTCAGACCGCCGTCGACAGTGGTGGCGCGCCCGCGCCCGCGAGGACCTCGGTGAGATGGCGCTCCACGACCGGCAGCACCTCCCGCACCGTCACCTCGCGGCCCAGCTCGCCCGAGAGGGAGGCGACGCCCGCGTCGCGAATGCCGCAGGGCACGATGCGGTCGAAACCGGTCGTGTCCGAGTTCACATTGAGTGCGAAGCCGTGCATCGTCACGCCCTTCGCGATCCTGACGCCGATCGCGGCGAGCTTGCGGTCCTCGTGGCGCTGGCCCGCGTTGGAGGGCGCGTACTCGGGGCCCGCGAGGCGCGCGTCGAAGAGCGGGTCCGTCCGCTCCAGTTCGAGGGTCAGTCCGCCGGGGCGCCGCTCGACCGGGTCCCCGAGGATCCACACGCCGCTGCGGCCCTCGACCCGCGTCGCGTCGAGACCGAACTCGGCGCACGTGCGCAGCAGGGCCTCCTCCAGGTTCCGGACGTGCGCGATGACGTCGACCGGGCTCGGCAGCCGCAGGATCGGGTAGCCCACGAGCTGACCGGGGCCGTGCCAGGTGATCTTGCCGCCCCGGTCCACGTCGATCACGGGGGTGCCGTCGAGGGGACGCTCGCTCTCCTCGGTACGGCGGCCCGCCGTGTACGTCGGCGGGTGCTCCAGGAGCAGACAGGTGTCGGGGATCTCCTCGGCGACGCGCGCCGCGTGCACCCGGCGCTGCTCCTCCCAGGCGTCGAGGTACGGCGTGTACTCCGTCTCGGCGGACTCCAGGCCCATACGGACGAATCGCAGCTCACTCACGGCGTGCCTTCCCACGTGCGTCCTTCGGCACCAACGCGTGCCTTCGCCACTGTACGGCGGCACCCGCGGGGGCGGACGCGGGGGCGGCCGGGGGTTGCGGGGCGTCGTCGCGGGGGCGGACACGGGGCGGCGGGCTCCCGGGAGGGAGATTTCACGTAGCCGCGAAGCAGCCGGTTCAGAGGAAAAACTGACGCGCCACGAAAGAGTGAACGCGTACGGCTTCCAGGGCCCGCTTTCCGTCAGTTCTCCGGGCAATCCTCACACGATCGGATGAACGAGGGGCGAAGGGCGTGATGGGGCGTTCGCCGACCGTTACATTCGCGCCGTTCCACGAGGGCAGCTTTCGGGCCCGGAAGGCAGGAGACCGCACAGCTGATGACGGACCGAACCCCTCAGCGCACCCCCAACCGACAGCTCGCCGCGCTCATCGCGGAGGCGGGGTTCTCCAACGCGGGGCTCGCCCGGCGGGTGGACCAGCTCGGCCTGGAACACGGGCTCGACCTGAGATACGACAAGACCTCCGTGACCCGCTGGCTGCGCGGCCAGCAACCGCGCGGCACGACCCCCGCGCTCATCGCCGAGGTCTTCACCCGGCGCCTCGGCCGCAGGCTCAGCGCCCAGGACCTCGGCCTCGACGCCTGTGCCCCCGTCTACGCGGGGCTCGAATTCGCCGGGACGCCCGAGGAGGCCGTCGACATCGTCGGCGGCCTGTGGCGCAAGGACTCGGGGAGCCACGCCGAACTGCGCAAGATCGCCTTCACGCCCGCCGGCCTCGTCGTCCCGAGCCGTGACTGGCTCATCGGACGCCCCGACGAGCGGGTGGGACGGCTCGCCGACGACCGCGCGGCACGGCCCGGCCGCCCGGAACCCAAGGAGGGCGCGGAGAACGCCGAGATCCCCCGGCAGGACCCCGTCCCCGTGGGCGCGCTCGGCGTCCCCGCGCAGCCGACGGGAGCCGCGGGCCGGGTCCCCCAGCAGGCCAGGCCCGGAGCGCTGCGCGGAGCGGCCCCCGCGCCGGGCGCCTCGTGGGGGCGCTCGGGCAGCGAGCGCGGGCCCGGGCAGAAGGTCACCAGCGGCGACATCGCCGCGCTGCGCTCCGTCGCCGACCTCTTCCGCTCCCTCGACCACGCCTACGGCGGCGGCCACGCCCGGCAGGCCCTCGTCCGCTACCTGGAGCACGAGGCCGAGCCGATGCTGCGCGGCGTCTACGGCGAGCAGACCGGGCGCCGCCTCTTCGCCGCCGCCGCCGACCTCACCCGGCTCGCGGGCTGGACCTCGTACGACATCGCCGCGCACGGGCTCGCGCAGCGCTACTTCGTGCAGGCCCTGCGCCTCTCGCAGGCCGCCGACGACCGCGTCTACGGCGCGTACGTCCTCATCACGATGAGCCGCCAGGCCGTCTACCTCGGCCACGGCAGGGAGGCGGTGCAGCTCGCGCGGGTCGCCCAGCAGGGCGTCGGCCCCGTGGTGCCGCCCGCCGTGCAGGCACTCCTGCACGCGGCGGAGGCGCGGGGGCACGGCGTGCTCGGCGAGACGCGGTCCTGCACGGCCTCGCTGGTACGGGCCGAGCGGGCGCTCGAAGCGGCCCGCCCCGGCGACGAAGTCCCGGGCTGGGCCCGCTTCTTCGACGAAGCGCAGCTCGCCGACGAGTTCGGGCACTGCTACCGCGACCTCCAGCAGTACCGGGCCTCGGCCCAGCACGCCGAACGCTCGCTGCAACTGCGCGGGAGCGGCTACGCCCGCAGCCGTCTGTTCTGCCGCGTCGTCCTCGCCACGGCCCGCCTCGGCCTCGGCGACCTCGACGCGGCCTGCGCCCACGGGGCGGAGGCCGCGCAGGCGGCGGGCGAGATGCGCTCGGTCCGCGCGGTCGAGTACGTCCGCGACTTCGAACGCCGCCTGGAGCCGTACCGCGACGCGGGCCCGGTCCGGGGGTACCGGGACCGGGTGGCGGCGTATCAGTAGCGGTGTTGCGGCCGTAGTCGGGCGGAGTGGCCGAAACCGGTCTGTGGACAACTCGGGGGTCGCGCGGAAAACGCTCACCGGATCGGGTGAGAGGCGTGCGGGGGATGCGCGGGGTTGTCCACAGATTCGGCGAGATGGTCGGGGGAGGGGGGCGACCTGCGGAAGACTGGTAACAGGGGAGCCCCCCGGGTGGGTGGGGGCTGTTCTGCGGGCGGTGCGCGCGCAGGCCCGCCCCGCCCTCACCCGCTCCCTTCAGGCCGCCACCACCTCCGGCAGCCCCCGCGGCGGGTACGCGGGCGCGCGGCCGATGTCGCGGAGGAGGGCGTGGGCCGCGCGGCGGCCGGAGCTGAGGGCGCCCTGGACCGAGCCCGTGTCCCGGTGGTCGCCGCACACGTAGAGGCCGTCCAGGACGCGGACCACACGGCGCGGGTCGTGCGGCGGGGCCATCGCGGGCACCGCCTCCGCGTCGTGGTGCACGGCGAGCAGGTCCCAGTCCCCGGTCGGCACGCCGTACAGCGCCGCGAGGTGCGCCCGTACGGACGCGTCGAGACCGGCCGGAGGACGGCCCGGGACCGTCGAGGAGACAAGCGTGCGCCCGGCGGGAGCGCGGCCCGGGTCCACGGCGCTCAGCACCGCCGTGTGCGAGACCGGGCCCGAGCGGTCGCCGTCCAGGACGAGCGAGGCACCCGTGGCGGGGGCCACCGGAGCGCTGTGGTGGAAGACCGTCACCTCGTGGAAGCGCGGCACGCGCAGGCCCGGCAGCAACTCCGCCGCGTCCCGCGCCCCCGTCGCCACGAGCAGCGCGCGGCAGCCGAGTTCGCCGTGCTCCTTCGTCGTCACGGAGGACGTCGACGCGGCCGTGACGTGCACGCCGGTACGGATCGTGCCCGGCGGCAGCGTCGCGGCGAGCCGTTCGGCGAGCGCCCCCGAGCCGCCCTCGGGCACGCAGAGCCGGCCGCGCGCGAAATCGCGCAGCGCGAAGTCCGCGACGCGCGAGGACGTGGACAGCTCGGGGTCGAGGAGCAGCGCCGTGAGCAGCGGGCGCAGGAACGTCTGGGCGGTACGGCGCGGCAGGCCCTGCGCCGCCAGCGCGTCGGCCGCCGTGCGCTCCTC
>NZ_JAAGLR010000847.1 GCF_010548245.1 Streptomyces sp. SID11385 | reverse complement strand
GGCGGCGCGTGCTGCTCGCCGACGCGGGGCCCGGGCACTCGGGCCACGACCTCGTGCTCGTGGTGCCGGGCGAGCGGACGGTGGTCTTCTGCGGAGATCTCGTGGAGGAATCGGGCGAGCCGCAGGCGGGGGCCGACGCGGTCCCGGCGCGGTGGCCCGAGGCGCTGGACCGGCTGCTCGCGCTGGGCGGCGACGAGGCGGTGTACGTGCCGGGGCACGGTGCGCTCGTGGACGCGGCGTTCGTACGGCGCCAGCGTGACGCGCTGGCGCGGCGGTTCGGGGTGGCGTGAGCGGCCGAGGGATACGAGCGGCCCGGGGGCGGGGGCGCGTCCGCGGGTGGTGAGCGGGCCGGTGTCGGCATGCTGCATGTCCGGGCGGTGCGACGGGCCCGTACGGCGTGTCGTGGTCGCCCGGACGGCCGTACGTTCCTATCGTCCTAGGAATGCGCGCGTACTCTCCCGACCTCACCCCGCCCTGGAAGAAGCGGCGGACCGTCCCTCAGGTCCCGCTGGAGCGGGATCTCGTCGTGGAGGAGGTGGCGAGCGGGTTCTGCGGCGCGGTGACCGGCTGGGAGAAGACGGCGCAGGGGCTCGTCGTGTCGCTGGAGGACCGTTTCGGCAAGACGCGGGTCTTCCCGCTCGTGGAAGGCGGTTTCCTGCTGGAGGGCCGCGCGGTCACGCTCGTACGGCCTTCCGCGGCTCCGGCGGCCCCTTCGCGTACCGCCTCCGGTTCCCTCGCGGTTCCGGGGTCGCGGGCGCGCGTGGCGCGGGCGGGGCGGATCTACGTGGAGGGGCGGCACGACGCGGAACTGGTGGAGCGGGTGTGGGGCGACGACCTGCGGATCGAGGGCGTCGTGGTCGAGTACCTGGAGGGCGTCGACGATCTCCCCGCGATCGTCGAGGAGTTCGCGCCGGGGCCCGACGCGCGGCTCGGCGTCCTGGTCGACCACCTGGTGCCGGGCTCGAAGGAGGCGCGGATCGCGGCGGACGTCGCGAGCCCGCACGCGCTGGTCGTGGGGCACCCGTACATCGACATCTGGGAGGCGGTGAAACCGTCCTCGGTCGGCATCGCGGCCTGGCCCCGCGTCCCGCGCGGGCAGGACTGGAAGACGGGCGTCTGCCGCGCGCTCGGCTGGCCGGAGAACACGGGCGCCGCCTGGCAGCACATCCTCTCCCGCGTCCGTTCGTACAAGGACCTGGAACCGGAACTGCTCGGCCGCGTAGAGGAACTGATCGACTTCGTGACGGTTCCCGACCAGTCCTGACCGTTTCTCAGGGCCGTCGGTGCAGCCGTACGGGCGGCAGCGTCCCGAACTCCCCGGTCGCGATCTCCACGTCCCCGAGCACGGCGAGCGGCACCGGCTGCCCGAACTCCCGGGCGCGCTCGACCTCGTAGTCCGCCTTGTCGCCCTCCCCGGAGGGCTCCGTGAGGAGGAGACAGCGGGCGGCCATGGGGTCGATGATCAGGTAGGCGGGGATCTTGGCGGCGGCATAGAGCGAGCGCTTGACGCCGTAGTCGCGGTCGATGCTGGTCCGGGAGACGACCTCGACGACGAGTTCGACCACGGAGGCGGGCAGCGCGAGACCGTCGTGGTCCGTGAAGTCCCCGGCTCCGACGAGGACATCGGGGCGTGGCGCGCTGTCCGGGCACCCGGCCGGACGGACGAGCTGGCGGCTCAGCCGTCGCCACGGCGGACGCGGGACCTGGTCCGTCACGGACTCGACGATCGTGTTGTGCACGAGGTCCTCGCCACCGGTCCACACGATCTCGCCCGCGAGGAGTTCGCCCCGGTACCCCTCCGGTGCCTCCGTCGCGGCGAAGAGTGCGTACGGGCTGCGCAAGGGCATCGTTCCTCCGGTCGTCTCGGCCGTCCCGCGCGGTCACGGGCAGCGTGGCAGCTTCGGAGGAGCCGATCCGCCCCGTTCCCCGCCGCCCACCCGTACGAGGAAACGCGCCCACGGCGTTGACCTTCCCCCCAGGGCAGACCCCAGCCTGCCCCCACGCAGGGGCGGCCCTTCGCCCCAGGAGGAGGAACACCGGATGAAAGCGCTCGTGCTCGACATAGGCGGCGTCCTTGAGTTCACGCCCGAGACGGGCTGGGTCGCGCGCTGGGAGGAGCGGCTCGGGCTCGCGCCCGGGGCGGTGGGGGCCCGGATGGCGGACGTGTGGGAGGCGGGGGCGGTCGGGCGGATCGACGAGGCGGCGGTGCGGGAGCAGGTGGCCGTGCGGCTCGGGCTCGGCGCCGCCGGGCTCGACGCCTTCATGGACGACCTGTGGGCGGAGTACCTGGGGGCCCCGAACACCGAGCTGATCGCCTTCGTCCGGAGCCTGCGCGGTCGCTGCCGCCTCGGCATCCTGAGCAACAGCTTCGTCGGCGCGCGCGAGCGCGAGGCGGCCCGGTACGGCTTCGACACGCTGGTCGAGCACCTCTCGTACTCGCACGAGACCGGCCTCAACAAGCCCGATCCGCGCGCCTATACGGCCGTGTGCGAGGGGCTGGGCGTACGGGCCCGGGACTGCCTCTTCGTCGACGACGCCCCGCCGAACGTCGCGGCGGCGGAGACGGCCGGAATGAGTGCACACCTGTTCACCGAGAACGCCGGCACCCTCGCCCGCATCCGCGCACACCTGTACACCGAAATCCCCGCGGACTGAGAGCCGTCCAGCGCACACCCGTACACCGACCGCCGCCTCGTCAGTCCACGAGGTCCCGCACCACCGCGTCGGCGAGCAGCCGCCCCCGCAGCGTGAGAACGGCCGCCCCCTTCGCGTACGCCCCGGGATCGAGGAGTCCGTCGGCGAGGTGCCGTGCTGCGGCCTCGCGACCCGCCGGGAGGAGGAGGTCGAGGGGGCAGCCCTCGCTCAGTCGCAGTTCCAGAAGGATGCGCTCGACCCGGCGGTCCTCCGCGCCGAGCAGTTCGCGGCCGGCCCCCGGGGAGCGGCCCTCGGCGAGCGCGGCGGCGTAGGCACCGGGGTGTTTCACGTTCCACCAGCGGACGCCCCCGACGTGGCTGTGCGCCCCCGGCCCCGCTCCCCACCAGTCGGCGCCGCGCCAGTACAGCTCGTTGTGCAGGCAGCGCGCGGGTTCGCCGGTCGCCCAGTTGGAGACCTCGTACCAGTCGAAACCGGCCTTCGCGAGGAGTTCGTCGGCGATGAGGTAGCGGTCGGCGTGCTCGTCGTCGTCGGTCATCGGGATCTCGCCGCGCCGGATGCGGCGGGCGAGGCCGGTGCCTTCCTCGACGATGAGGGCGTACGCGGAGACGTGGTCGGGCCCCGCGCCGATCGCCGCTTCGAGCGAGGCACGCCAGTCCGCGTCGCTCTCGCCCGGGGTGCCGTAGATGAGGTCGAGATTGACGTGCTCGAACCCGGCCGCGCGCGCCTCGGCGACGCAGGCTTCGGGCCGGCCGGGGGTGTGGTTGCGGTCGAGGACGCGCAGGACGTGCGGCTTGGCGCTCTGCATCCCGAAGGAGATGCGGTTGAAACCGCCCTCACGGAGGGTTTCGAGGTACGCGGGGTCGACGGACTCCGGGTTCGCCTCGGTCGTCACCTCGGCGTCGGGCGCGAGGCCGAACTCGTCCCGTACGGTGGCGAGCATCCGTACGAGGTCGGCGGCGGGCAGCAGCGTGGGCGTACCGCCGCCGAAGAAGACGGTGCGGGCCGGGCGCGGGTCCTCGCCGAGCACTCGGCGCGCGAGGCGGATCTCCTGGGCGAGGGTGTCGGCGTAGTTGTCGCGCGAGGCGAGTACGCCGCCCGTACCGCGCAGCTCGGTCGCCGTGTACGTGTTGAAGTCGCAGTACCCGCAGCGGCTGGCGCAGTAGGGGACGTGCAGGTAGAAGCCGAGCGGGCGCCCGGCGGCCCCGTCCAGGGCCTGCGCCGGAAGCGCCCCGTTCTCGGGCACGGGCTCACCGTCGGGAAGTGCGGAAGGCATGGGGTCCATTGTCCCAGGCCCGAAGCGGTCACCGAGCGTGAGCCTCTAGGCAGCCCACTCGCCGGGTCCCTCGCCGCGCCAGTCGATGAACCCGCCGTCGGAGGCCACGGCCCCTTCGGCGTCCTCCAGCCCCGCCCGCCGCAGGAACTCCACGAGGTCGCCCATCCCGTACGCCACCCCCAGCACCTCCCCGTCCACCTGCACCCGCCGCCCTCCGTCACTCCCGGGGGGATGAACGACAACGGGCGCAGAGGATGAGTTCATACGACGATCATGCAGCGAACCGACCCCTCCCGCACACCCGCCACGGCCTCAACCAGAACATCCACCCCGCACCCGCACATCCACCCCGCGCCACACTCCAGCCCCTCCGGCGTTTGAGGAGCGGGGTGTGGGGCAGAGCCCCACGAAGGGTGCCCCCTCCGCAGAGAGGGCACCCCACCCCCGTCACGCCTCCCGCGCCCCCGCGTACATCTCGTCCAGCAGATACCCGTACTCCCGCTCCACCACCGGCCGCTTGATCTTCAGGCTCGGCGTCAGCTCCCCGTGCTCGATGTCGAGGTCCCTCGGCAGCAGCCGGAACTTCTTCACGGTCTCCCACCGCTGGAGCCCTTCGTTCAGCTCCCGCACGTACCCGTCGACCATCTCGACGGTCTTCGCGTCGGCCACGATCTCCTCGTACGGCTTGCCGTCGAGCCCGTTCTCCTTCGCCCAGGCGAGCAGCGCCTCCTCGTCGAGCGAGATGAGCGCGGAGCAGAAGTTGCGGTCCCCGCCGTGGACCAGGATGTTCGACACGTACGGACAGATCGCCTTGAACTGGCCCTCGACCTCGGCCGGGGCGATGTACTTGCCGCCGGAGGTCTTGATGATGTCCTTCTTGCGGTCGGTGATGCGCAGATAGCCGTCCACGGACAGTTCGCCGATGTCGCCGGTGTGGAACCAGCCGTCCGGCTCCAGGACCTCGGCGGTCTTCTCGGGCAGCCCGTGGTAGCCGGCCATGATGCCGGGGCCGCGCAGCAGGATCTCGCCGTCCTCGGCGATCCGCACCTCGGTGCCGGGGAGCGGCTTGCCGACCGTGCCGGTGCGGTACGCCTCCCCCGGGTTCACGAACGAGGCCGCGCTCGACTCCGTGAGCCCGTATCCCTCCAGAATGTGCACCCCGGCCCCGGCGAAGAAGAAGCCGATCTCCGGGGCGAGCGCCGCGGAGCCGGAGATCGCGGCGCGCAGCCTGCCGCCCATCGCCTCGCGGATCTTGCCGTAGACGAGCCGGTCGGCGACGGCGTGCTTCGCGCGCAGCCCGAAGGGGACGGTCGCGGTCCCGGTGCGGCGGAAGTTGTCCTGCGAGGTCTTCGCGTACTCGCGGGCGATCCCGGCGGCCCACTGGAAGATCTTGAACTTGGCGTCGCCGCCCTCGCGCGCCTTCGCGGCGACGCCGTTGTAGACCTTCTCGAAGATGCGGGGCACGGCGGCCATGTAGGTGGGCCGGACCACGGGAAGGTTCACGATGATCTGGTCCACCCGGCCGTCGACGGCGGTGACGTGCCCGACCTCGATGTGCCCGGAGGTGAGCACCTTGCCGAAGACGTGGGCGAGCGGCAGCCAGAGGTACTGGACGTCCTCCTCCAGGACCATCCCCGTCGCCTTGATCGCTTTGGCCATGTAGGACCACGCCTCGTGCGGCAGGCGCACGCCCTTGGGGCGGCCCGTCGTGCCGGAGGTGTAGATCAGCGTCGCGAGCTGGTCCTTCGTGATCGCCTCGATGCGCTCCTTGATCGCCTCGGGGTGCGTGGCGAGGTACTCCTGACCGCGCTTCTCCAGGTCGGCGAGGGTGAGCAGCCAGCCGTCCGGGTCCGCGGCGTCCGCGGTGACGCCCTCCGCGTCGAGAACGACGACATGGTGCAGTTCGGGGAGCCCGGCACGGTTCTCGCGTACCTTCGCGAGCTGCGTCGCGTCCTCCGCGAAGACCACACGGCTGTCGGAGTCGGCGAGGATGAACGCCGATTCCTTCGTGTTCGTCGAGGGGTAGACGGTCGTGGTCGCGGCGCCCGCGCACATGATGCCGAGGTCGATGAGGATCCACTCGACGCGGGTCGCCGCGGCGAGCGCGACGCGCTGCTCGGGCTCGATGCCGAGCACGATGAGCCCGGCCGCGATCCGCTCGACGCGCTCGTCGGCCTGCGCCCAGCTCAGCGAGGCCCAGTCCGACGGCCCCTCGCCGGAGGCGGGCGGCACCGGGTAGCGGTACGCCTCCGCGTCCGGGGTCGCGGCGACGCGCTCCAGGAAGAGGTGCGCCACGGAGGGCGGACGGTTCTCGATCATGGTCTGTGTGTCGCTCACGACATCCTCCGGGCCCGCGACTCTGCGTGCGACTGGTAGTGAATGGTTCGAGACGTGTACTGAGCGTTCCTGCGCGTTGTTTAACTGGTGAGTAACTAAGGGGTGGTGATCAGAGTAGAACGAGCCTGGCCTGCGCGTAAGGGCCTGACACCCGCTCTGTTCACCACATCCGCCCCGCCCGCCCCTTCCGTCCCGGCTCCGCTTCCGGTAAGGGCCTCCCGGTACGGACCGGGAGGCGGGGCTCGCGATACGGGCCGGGCGCACGCGCGCATACGGGGCCGTCGTCGCCCCCGTACGAGCAGCCGGGCACGACGACGGGCCCCGCGCCTCAAGGCGTACGGGGCCCGTCGGGCCGGAACCGGTGCGGCGCCCGCCCCGCCGCGGGGCGGGCGCGCGGCTACTTCTTCTTGCCGCCCGGCTCGTCGCTGGAGAGGACGGCGATGAAGGCTTCCTGCGGAACCTCCACGGACCCCACCATCTTCATGCGCTTCTTCCCCTCCTTCTGCTTCTCCAGGAGCTTCCGCTTGCGGGAGATGTCACCGCCGTAGCACTTGGCGAGGACGTCCTTGCGGATCGCGCGGATCGTCTCGCGGGCGATGACCCGGGAGCCGATCGCGGCCTGCACCGGGACCTCGAAGGCCTGGCGCGGGATGAGCTCCTTGAGCTTGGCGACGAGCCGCACCCCGTAGGCGTACGCGGCGTCGCGGTGGGTGATCGCCGAGAAGGCGTCGACCTTGTCGCCGTGCAGGAGGATGTCGACCTTGACGAGCTGCGCGGTCTGCTCGCCCGTGGGCTCGTAGTCGAGCGAGGCGTATCCGCGCGTCTTGGACTTGAGCTGGTCGAAGAAGTCGAAGACGATCTCGGCGAGCGGCAGCGTGTAGCGGATCTCGACGCGGTCCTCGGAGAGGTAGTCCATCCCGAGGAGGACGCCGCGCCGGCTCTGGCACAGCTCCATGATCGGGCCGATGAACTCGCTCGGCGCGAGGATCGTCGCGCGCACGACCGGCTCGTAGACCTCGTCGATCTTCCCCTCGGGGAACTCGCTCGGATTGGTGACGGTGTGCTCGGTGCCGTCCTCCATGATCACGCGGTAGACCACGTTGGGCGCGGTCGCGATCAGGTCGAGACCGAATTCGCGCTCAAGACGCTCACGGATGACGTCCAGGTGCAGCAGACCGAGGAAACCGACGCGGAAGCCGAAGCCGAGCGCGGCGGAGGTCTCCGGCTCGTAGACCAGCGCGGCGTCGTTGAGCTGGAGCTTGTCGAGCGCGTCGCGCAGCTCGGGGTAGTCCGAGCCGTCGAGCGGGTAGAGGCCCGAGAAGACCATGGGCTTCGGGTCCTTGTAGCCCCCGAGCGCCTCCTCGGCGCCTTTGGACTGGCTGGTGATCGTGTCACCGACCTTTGACTGCCGCACGTCCTTCACGCCCGTGATCAAGTACCCGACCTCGCCGACGCCGAGACCGTCGGCGGCGAGCATCTCGGGCGAGTTCGTACCGATTTCGAGCAGTTCGTGGGTCGCGCCGGTCGACATCATGCGGATGCGCTCGCGCTTGTTCAGCTGACCGTCCACGACACGTACGTACGTGACGACACCGCGGTACGAGTCGTACACCGAGTCGAAGATCATCGCGCGCGCCGGGGCGTCCGCGACCCCGACCGGGGCCGGGATCTGCGCGACGACCTGGTCGAGCAGCGCCTCGACGCCCACGCCGGTCTTCGCCGAGACCTTGAGCACGTCCTCCGGCCCGCAGCCGATGAGGTTCGCCAGCTCCTCGGAGAACTTCTCGGGCTGCGCGGCCGGGAGGTCGATCTTGTTGAGGACCGGGATGATCGTGAGGTCGTTCTCCATCGCCAGGTAGAGGTTGGCGAGGGTCTGCGCCTCGATGCCCTGGGCCGCGTCGACGAGGAGGATCGTGCCCTCGCAGGCGGCGAGCGAGCGAGAGACCTCGTAGGTGAAGTCGACGTGGCCGGGGGTGTCGATCATGTTGAGGATGTGCGTGCTGCCCTGCCCCTCGCCCTCGGTGGGGGCCCAGGGCAGCCGCACGGCCTGCGACTTGATCGTGATGCCGCGCTCCCGCTCGATGTCCATGCGGTCGAGGTACTGGGCGCGCATCTGCCGCTGCTCCACCACCCCGGTCAGCTGGAGCATCCGGTCGGCGAGCGTGGACTTGCCGTGGTCGATGTGCGCGATGATGCAGAAGTTCCTGATCAGCGCCGGGTCGGTACGGCTCGGCTCGGGCACATGGAGAGGGGTCGCGGGCACGCGGGGTCCTGATTCTTGAGGCGTCCGGCACGGAGCGGCCGGCCGCCTCTGGCTCGGGCTTCGGGCAGTCGGTCGGATATGTAGGCACCCATCGTCCCATGCGCGACGGGCGACAGGCGGTTTGGGCCGCTCGGCGAGCGACTGCTAGCCTGGTGCACTGTGTGTCTCCCGGCCCTCTCAGCTCGGGGACACGCGCACTCAACCGAAACATTCGCGCGGTTCCGGCCGCGCGCTTGCAGCTGAAAAGGCTCTTTCGTGGCGAACATCAAGTCCCAGATCAAGCGGAACAAGACGAACGAGAAGGCGCGCCTGCGCAACAAGGCCGTCAAGTCCTCGCTCAAGACCGCGGTCCGCAAGGCCCGCGAGGCCGCTGCCGCGGGTGACGTCGAGAAGGCCCAGGAGCTGACGCGTGTCGCCACGCGCAAGCTCGACAAGGCCGTCTCCTCCGGCGTCATCCACAAGAACCAGGCCGCCAACAAGAAGTCGGCGCTTGCTTCGAAGGCCGCTTCCCTCCAGGGCTGAGCCTCCTCCGCCTTCCGGCACCGACCGTCGTCCCCGGGACGACGGGGACCCAGCGGGCCCTCTCTACCGCTCCCCGTCCCGTCCCGACAGATCCCGTATGCGGCCTAGCGTTCGCCACGCGGGTGCGGGATCGCGCCGGCCCACAGCCGCCGAAGGCACACAGGACTCGACCGATGACCCCGCCACCGTCCATGCGACGGGGCGGGGTCATCGGCGTACCGGCACGATCACCACGGGGGTGCGGGCATGGCGAACCGCTGGGTCGGCGTGACCGTCGACTGCGTCGACGTGGAACGCGTCGCGGCCTTCTGGAGCACGCTCCTGGACCGGCCGCGCGGCCCCTCGATGCCCGGCTGGGTCTACCTGGGCCACGTCGACGACGCGCAGCCCCGCCTCGTCTTCCAGCCGGTGCGTGAGCCGCGCCGGGGAAAGGTCCGTCTGCACCTCGATGTCGCGGTGGACGACATCGCGACGGGCATCGCCCAGGTCCTCGCCCTCGGCGGCGGCGCGACGGGGGAGCGCCACGAGTACGAGGAGGGGGTCGTCGTGATCATGACGGACCCCGAGGGCCACGAGTTCTGCTTGGCGCAGTTCTACTGAGTTGGCACAGTTCTACTGAGTGGGCGCAGTTCTGCTGAGGGATGCCGGCCGCTCAGTTGACCGCTTCGGGCGGCTCCGCCGAGGGCTTCGGGCCTCTCGGCGCCGGGGGAAGCCGCCGACCGGCGGAAGCCGCGCCGCCGACCTGCGGGCGCCGCGCCTCAGCGGCGGGAACGGGCCGCGCGGGCGACCGTCACGATCGCCTTCTCCAGGGCGTACTCCGGGTCGTCGCCGCCACCCTTCACCCCGGCGTCCGCCTCGGCGACCGCGCGCAGTGCGAGCGAGACGCCGTCCGGGGTCCAGCCGCGCATCTGCTGCCGCACCCGGTCGATCTTCCACGGCGGCATGCCCAGCTCGCGGGCCAGGTCGGCGGGGCGCCCGCCCCGCGCCGAGGAGAGCTTGCCGATGGCCCGCACACCCTGTGCGAGCGCGCTCGTGATCATGACGGGCGCGACGCCCGTGGACAGCGACCAGCGCAGCGCCTCCAGCGCCTCGGCGGCCCGGCCCTCCACGGCCCGGTCGGCGACCGTGAAGCTCGACGTCTCCGCGCGGCCCGTGTAGTAGCGCCCGACGATCGCCTCGTCGATGGTGCCCTCGACGTCCGCGGTGAGCTGCGAGACCGCCGCGGCCAGCTCGCGCAGGTCGCTGCCGATCGCGTCCACGAGCGTCTGGCACGCCTCGGGCGTCGCCGAACGCCCCGTCGTACGGAACTCGTTGCGCACGAAGGCGAGCCGGTCGGCCGGCTTCGTCATCTTCGGGCACGGGACCTCACGCGCCCCGGCCTTGCGTGCCGCGTCGAGCAGCCCCTTGCCCTTGGCCCCGCCCGCGTGGCACAGCACGAGCACGACCTCGTCCACGGGCGTGGGCAGATAGCCCTTGACCTCCTTGACCGCGTCGGCGGAGAGGTCCTGCGCGTTCCGCACGACGAGGACCTTGCGCTCCGCGAAGAGCGAGGGACTCGTCAGCTCGGCGAGTCCGCCGGGCTGGAGCTGGTCGGGCGTGAGCTCGCGCACATCGGTGTCGGCGTCGGCCGCCCGCGCGGCGAGCACCACCTGCCGCACCGCGCGGTCGATCAGCAGCTCCTCCTGCCCCACGGCGAGCGTGAGCGGAGCGAGCGGGTCGTCGTCAGCGTTTTTCCTGGCCATCACCGCCAAGCATCCCACGCGCCACCGACAACGAGCCCGGCCCCGGCGACGGCGACCGGCCCACCGTCACGGCGCTGCCCATCCACCATGACGACGCCGACCCCCCACCGTCACGGTGTCTCGTGCCAGCCGTCCCACTCACTCGCGAACTCGTCCAGTTCACGCGCGTCGAACTCCCCCGCGTCCTCGGAGAGCACGATCAGCCACTGCGCGTCCTCGGCATCGTCCTCGCCGGCCAGTGCCTCGCGCACGATCTCCGGCTCGCTGCCGAGCTCGTAGCGGCGGGCCAGTTCCTCGGCCGCCTCCTCGGCGGCGTCACGGTCGGGCAGCACCAGCACGTGCGCCACGTTCACGTCGTTCTCGTCGTTCACGCGGAGATCCTGCCGTATGCGCCGCGTTGTCCCGACCACGGGGTCCGTACCCGGCCCCGCGCCTCACCCCTGCTTCGGAATGACCTGGACGTCCAGCTCGATGGTGATGCTCGGGCCGACGACGGCGATCCCGCGCGCGAGCATGGTCTGCCAGCTCACGGTGTAGTCGTCGCGGTGCAGTTCGGTCGTCGCCCGGCACGCCGCCCGCTGCTCCCCCTCCATGCCATTGCCCAGGCCCAGGTAGTCGACGTCGAGCGTGACCGTGCGCGTCACCCCGTGGAGTGACAGTGCTCCGGTGACGCCCCAGCGGCCCCCGCCCCGGTGCGCGAACCGCTCGCTGTAGAACTCCAGCGTCGGGTACGCGCCCACGTCGAGGAAGTCCGCGGAGCGCAGGTGGTCGTCCCGCATCCGTACGTTCGTGTCGATCGAGGCCGCGTCGATCAGCACGTGCATCGCGAAGTCCTCGACCCGCTCACCGATCCGCACGACCCCGGCGAAGGTGTTGAACCTCCCGTGCACCCGGGCGAGCCCGATGTGCCGCGCGGTGAACGCGATCGACGAGTGCGTCGGATCGATCTCCCAGTCGCCCGGCGAGGGCAGCGCGGGCGGCGCAGCCGCCTGGAGCGTGAGCGCGCCGAGGTCGGTGTGCTCCCCGTCCCGTACGAGGACATCGCCCCGGTGCGGCGTGTACCCCTCGCTCCCGACCGCGAGCCGGTACTCGCCCTCCGCGACCGAGACCACGAAGGAACCGAACGGATCGGCCCCCGCCGTGGCCACCTTCCGCCCCCGCGCGTCGGTGAGCGAGCACTCCGCCCCGGCGAGCGGCTCGCCCACCGGATCGAGCACCCGGCAGCTGAACAGCCCAGCTCCGTCCGGGAGAACCGCTTCCGCGAGCGCCGTTCTCCCACGCCCGCCACTCACACGGTTCTTCGTCCCCAGGCCGAACATCTACCGGACACCCCTGCTTTTCGTGATCGATTTTGAGCCCTCAGGCTCAAACATTCGACCACTGCTGAGGCTTTCGAGGCAACACGGGGCCACATCGTAGGAATGCCGGACACCCCCCGAGCTCCACCGTTTGACCTGAATTTGACATTCCGATTGGCGTCCCTCCAGCTCACCTCCGTTACGTGCGGTAAGTCCAGCCTCCCTCCCTACGCGAATCCACCATTGCTCATGAGCAGTTGACCGTTGACCCACTGCCCGCGCGGCGAACACAGGAAGTCGACGAGGTGCGCGGTGTCCCGCGGGGTGCCGAGCCGGCCGAGCGGCGTCGCCTCGCGCACGTGCTCCCGCGTCTCCCCCGGCATCCACCCGGTGTCGACAGGCCCCGGATTGATCACGTTCGCCGTGACGCCGAGGCCGGCCAGCTCCCGCGCCGCCGCGCGCGTGATCCGGTCCAGCGCCCCCTTGCTCGCCCCGTACGGCAGGTTGCCCGCCGTGTGATCGCTCGTGAGCGCCACGATCCGCCCGCTGCCGTGCGGCCCCCTGAACCGCCGCCCGTACTCCCTGATCATCAGCCAGCTTCCCCGCGCGTTCACCGCGAAGTGCCGGTCGAAGCTCTCCACCGTCGTGTCGAGCAACCCCGAGTCCACCGACTCGCAGTGGCACAGCACCAGCGCCGTCACCGCGCCGAGCCGGCTCTCCACCTCCGCGAAGACCCGCTCCGGCGTTTCCGGGTCCGCGAGATCCGCCTCGATCGCCGCGCACGCCGCCCCTCGCTCCACCAGCTCCGCCCGGATCGCCTCGTTCGCTCCTTCCTCCTCACCCCACTCCATCCGCGCGTCGTACGCGTTCCAGTGCGTGAACGCGATGTCCCACCCCGAGAGCGCCAGTTGGCGCACCACCCCGGCCCCGATACCGACCGTGCGCCCCACCCCGGTCACCAACGCGACAGGCCGCGCACCGGACGTGTCCCGTACTTCTCCACTCGCAGTCATCCCCTCATGCTTGGCTCCCCCTGCTCCCCCATCCACCCCTTTTCCGCACCACGCCCCACCGCCACCCTCATCCACAGGCTCCCCCTACCCGGCCCTCACCGCTCCCTGGCCACACCCAGCGGTACCGCCCCCTTCCCTTCCCCCGCTCCGCCCCGTCCTGCCGCAGGGCCGCCCGTCACCGCCAATCCCCCGTGCTGATCTGTCCGTTCGACGAGTGCTCCGGTGCCGCGCAGGGCGTCGAGCGTACGAGAGGCCGGGTGCCCGTACTCGTTGTCGGCTCCGACCGAGACCAGCGCAAGCCGGGGCGCCACCCGTCTCAGCCACTCCCCCTCCTGATAGGCCGAACCATGGTGCGGCACCTTCAGCACATCGACGCGCGGGGCCCCGCCCGGCCGCCGCAGCAGCTCCCGCTGCACCGCCGGCTCCACGTCCCCGGCGAGCAACAAGCGCACCCCACCGGTCCGCACCGACAGCACGAGACTCGCGTCATTGGGCCCGTCGTCGCCGACCGGGCCACCGCCCGCGGGTGGCCAGATCACCTCCCAGCTCACCCCGCCGACCGCCCGCCGCTCCCCCGCCGCCGCGGTGAGCACCGGAACCCTGTGCTCCGCCGCCGTACGCCGCACCGCCGCCGCCTGCCCCGCCGGTTCCGCGAGAGCCGTCGTCTGCACGGCCCCGACCGCCCGGCCCCGCAGCACCCCTTCGAGCCCCGCCACATGATCGGCGTGGAAGTGGGTCAGCAGCACGAGCGGCACCCGCCGCACACCGAGCCGGTCGAGGCACCCGGCCACCAGGTCCGGATCGGGCCCCGCGTCGACCACCACCGCGGTGCCCGCCCCGGCGGCGAGGACGGTCGCGTCCCCCTGCCCCACGTCGCACATGACGAACCGCCACCCGGCCGGCGGCCAGGCCCCCAGCGCCCGCGTCACCGGCACCGGCCGCACCACGGCCAGCACCAGGAGCAGCGCGCACCCGCAGACCAGCCACCGCGAGCGCAGCATCAGCCTGCCGAGCGGTACGAGCACCAGCACCATCCCCGCGAGCAGCCCGGCCCCCGCCCAGCCGCCGGGCCACGCGAGCCCCGCCCC
>NZ_JAAGLR010000819.1 GCF_010548245.1 Streptomyces sp. SID11385 | reverse complement strand
CGGTGCCCGGCCCGGCGCACCCGGGCGGGCGGGCCCGCGCGGCTTCAGTACCCCCGCTCCGCCCCCGGCAGCCCCGCCGCGTCCAGGAGGTACGCCGTCATCGGCTCGTAGAAGCGCGGGTCGGTCACGTGGTCGTCGAGCGGGACCGTGACCCGCATCGTGCCTTCCAGCTCGCCGATGAAGAGCGCCGGGTCGTTGCAGTCCGCGTAGCCGATCGAGTCGATCCCGCGCCGGCCCGCGCGGCCCGCCCAGCCGTGGTCGGCGACGACGAGGCCGGGGAGCGCTTCGCCGTCGCGCTCCAGGCCGTCGAGGATCGCGTCCATGGGGGCGGGGGAGTGGGTGTGCCACAGGCTCGCCCCGGCCTCGTACACCGCGACGTCCGCGAACTGCACGACGCAGCCGTCGTCCGCGCGCAGCCCGCCCGGGATACGGACGATGTCGCAGCCCGCCTCGCGCAGCGCCTGCGCGGTGCGGCGGTGCAGGTCCAGGAGGGCGCCGGGGTGCCCGGTCGCGACGAGGACGCGCTCACCGGCCTCGGCGGCCTCGCGCAGGCGGGCCGCCATGCGGTCCAGGCCCGCGAGGGTCAGATCGGGGTCGATCGTGTCCTGGCCCTGGCGGTGCCCGGGGTCGTCGTTCACGCCGCAGCGCTCCGCCATGACGGCGAGGACGTCCTGCTCGTCGGTCCAGCGGTCGCCCAGCTCCAGCCCCAGCCACCAGTTGCGCTTGCCGTTGGCGAGGTGGCGGTAGTGGGCGAGGTTGTTCTCGCGGGGCGTGGCGACGTCCCCGGCGATACGGGTCTCCACGAGGTGCTGACGCAGGGCGGCGCGGCTCGGTATGGGCATGCGTCCCATTCTGCCGTGATCTCCGGCGCTTGGCCGGGAGCGGGGCCACCAACCCATGGCTCCGAGTCCGGGACACCGAGGGCTTGGTTTATGTCTATCATTTTGATTTAATGACTCGGCCAGGGCCTCACGCGGGCACCACGAGGGAAGGAACAGCATGCCGGGCGACATCTCCGTCAGCGGTCACGCGAGCGCCGCCGCGACCTCGCTGCCCCACTACTGGAGCCGTGTCGTCGGCGCGGGACGAGCCAACGAGGGGCTGCGGGCCGACTGGCAGCGCCAGCTCACGGAGGCCAAGCGCGAGGCCGGGTTCGAGTACATCCGCTTCCACGGGCTCTTCCACGACGACATGTTCGTCTACACGGAGCGCGAGGACGGCACCCCCGTCCACAACTTCCAGTACGTCGACGCGCTCTTCGACTTCCTCGTCGACCTCGGTGTCCGCCCCTTCGTCGAGTTCGGCTTCAGCCCCCGCGCCCTCGCCCGCGAGACGAACACGGTCTTCTGGTGGGGCGCCCACGGCGCGCCGCCCGTCGACCACGCCAAGTGGGGCGAGCTGATCAGCCGCATCACCGCGCACTGGATCGCCCGCTACGGTCTCGCCGAGGTCCGCACCTGGTACTTCGAGGTGTGGAACGAGGCCAACCTGTGGGGCTTCTTCCACGGCACCCGCTCCGAGTACTTCGCGCTGTACCGCACGACGGCCCGCGCCGTGAAGTCCGTCGACGCCCAACTGCGCGTCGGCGGGCCCGCGACCTCGAACTTCGTCCCCGACGCCCGCTTCGACGGCGAGCGCGAGGACGTCGACGCGCGCGTCGTCGTGGGCGACGAGAACATCGACACCTACGACTGGCGCCCGGTCTGGTTCGACTCCTTCCTCGCCTACTGCGCCGAGGAGAACCTGCCCGTCGACTTCGTCTCGACCCACCCGTACCCCACCGACTGGGCGCTCGACGCGCACGGCCAGGGCCAGAAACTCACCCGCGGCAAGGACGCGACCCCCGTGGACCTCGCGCTCCTGCGGGACCTGGTCGCGAAGAGCCCGTACCCGGACGCCGAGATCCACCTCACCGAGTGGTCCTCGTCCTCCTCGCCGCGCGACCACACGCACGACACGCTCCCGGCCGCGACCTACGTCACCCGCTCGATTCTCCATTCGCTGGACACCGTGCACTCCCTCTCGTACTGGACGTTCACGGACGTCTTCGAGGAGGGCGGCGCGGGCGACGAGCTGTTCCACGGCGGCTTCGGCATGATCACCCTGCCCGGCATCCCCAAGCCGACCTTCCACGCCTACCGCATGCTCCACCGCCTCGGCGACGAACTCCTCGAAAACGGCGAGGACCACGTCCTCACCCGCGACGCCGCGAGCGGCAGGCTCACCGCGCTCGCCTACCACTACCCGGCCGAGGAACCGCGCTCCGTCCCCGCCTCCTTCGACAGCCGCGACCTCGCCCGGGCCACCGAGGCGAAGGGCACGCCGCGCACCCTCGTGGTCGAGCTGGACGGCGTCGCCCCCGGCACCCCCTTCCGGATCGAGATCCTCGACACCGAGCACGGCAACGCGCTCGGCGCCTGGCGTGCCCTCGGCTCGCCGGAGGACCCGACACGCGAGCAACTCGCCCACATCGACCGCCTCGCGCGCGCCACCGACGTCCGCACGGCGCGGGCCGGCGCGGACGGCGTGCTGCGGTACGAGGTCACGCTCGCCCCCTGGGCGCTGGCGCTGGTCCAGCAGCTCTGAGCGGGGGCCCACAGACTGGCGCGGGGGTGGTGGTACGTAACGGGACGGCGGCACCGGCTCGTGACGCCACCCCCGCGCCGCGTTGTTCCGGGCCGGGCGGTGCTGAGGTCCGGCACCGGCCGAGCCGGTAGCATTTCTGCAAATCGACGCACCGGAGGGGCGGTACACCCCCCGGGGTCCGGCGCCCGCGCCGCTCCCCTCCGGGGCCGGTAACCGTCCAGGAGAGACCCGAGCGTGACGACAAAAAGGGCGAGTGCCACGAAGACGTCGATCCGGCGCGGGACCAATCTGCCCCGCATGGGGGACTTCAACGAGTCCGTCGTGCTGGACGCGATCCGCCGCCACAAGGCCGGGCTCAGCCGCGTCGAACTCGCCGAGGCCACCGGGCTGTCGGCGCAGACCGTCTCCAACATCACCCGCCGCCTGCTCGACCAGGGCGTCGCCCGCGAGTCGGGCAAGCAGTCCACGGGCAGCGGCAAACCGCGCACCCTGCTCCAGGTCACGCCCGGGGCGCGGTACGCGATCGGGGTGCACCTCGACCCGGCCGTCATCACGTACGTCCTGCTCGACCTCCTCGGCACCGTCGTCGCCCGCCGCAGTGAGCCGACCCCGCGCGGCGTGCACACCGAAGCGCTGCTCGCCGGGATGGCCGCCTCGGTCGGCGCGCTCGTCGCGGACTCGGGCGTCGACCGGGACCGCGTGCTCGGCCTCGGCATCGCGGCCCCCGGGCCCGTCGACCCGGTCGCCGGACTCGTCATCGACCCGCCCGAACTCCCGGGCTGGGGAAGCGTTCCGCTGCGCGAACGCCTGGAGGCCGACACCGGTTTCCCCGCGTTGCTCGACAAGGACGTCATCGCCGCCGCCGTCGCCGAGCGCTGGTCGGGCGCGGCCACCGACAGCCGCAACTTCCTCTTCTTCTACCTCGGTACGGGCTCGGGCATGGGCCTCGTCGTGGACGACACCGTGCTGCGCGGCTCCTCCGGGAACGTCGGCGAGGTCGGCGGTCTCGGCGCGGCGTGCTCCAGCCGCGCACTCGTCGAGGAGGCCATCGAACTGGGCGCCCTCGGCCCCGAGTTCACGCCGACCGACCCGCAGGACGCGCAGCGCGGCCTGGAGCGGCTGGCCAGCGTCGCCGCCGACGGCGAGCCGCGCGCGGCCGGGATCATCGACCGCTGGGGCGTACGGATCGGCCGCGGCGTCACGGCCGCGGCGACCCTCCTCGACTCCGACACGATCATTTTCGGCGGGCCGCTGTGGCCGCTGCTCGCGCCGCGTCTGCTGCCGCTCATCGAGCCGATGGTGGCGGAGTCGCCCTTCGTGAAGCCCGTCCATCCGACGACGGTGACGACGACGGCGATAGGGGAGGACGTGGCGGCGGTGGGGGCGGCGTGTCTGGTGCTGGACCGGACGTTGTCGGCGCAGCCGAGGTCACTGCTCTTGGCCTGACGGCCGGGGCGGGATTCGGGGCGCTGCCCCGGGCCCCGCCCCGGCCCCGGCCGGGGATTTCGGGGCTCCGCCCCGGACCCCGCTCCTCAATCGCCGGAGGGGCTCAATGGATTGGCCCCCTACGGCCTTTGTACGCTCCCGTCCCCGTTCCTGAGCAAGGCCCAGCGGTCGTGGCGAAGCGGCTCGGGGACCGGGTACGCGCGGGCCGCGACCTCGTCGAAGTCGACTCCCAGGCCCGGGAGTTCGGTGCCGTGGAAGCGGCCTTGCCCGGGGACGGGGGTGCCCGGGAAGACCTCGCGGGTCGCTTCCCTGAAGGTCGCCGCCTCCTGGACGCCGAACGCGGGGGAGCTGAGGTCGAGGCCCAGGTTCGCCGCCATGCCGACCGGGCTCACGTCGCCGGGGCCGTGCGGCGCGGTGCGGGCGCCGAAGAGCTCGACCGCCGCGACGAGCTTGCGGGTCGGGGTGAGGCCGCCCAGCGTGGGGATGCGGATGCGGGCGAAGTCGATGACCTGGCGCTGGAGGAGGGGCAGGTACATCATCACGTCGTGGTACAGCTCGCCGACCGCGAGCGGCACCGAGCCGGCCGCGCGGAGCTGGTCGAAGTGGGCCGCATCCTCGGGCGCGAGCGCGTCCTCCAGGAAGAACAGCCGCGCGTCCTCCACCTCGTGGACCAGCTCGCGGGCCTGCGAGGGCGTCAGCCGCTCGTGCGCGTCGTGCAGCAACTCGACGCCGGTACCGACCCGTTCGCGGATCTCGCGCAGCACCGGCGGTACGTGGCGCAGGTACGCGAGGGAGTCCCAGCTCCCGGCGCGCAGCTCACGGCGGCGGGCCTCGGCGGCGTCGCGCGGCGCGGTCCCGTACGTGTCCGTGCCGGGCACCGAGACCTGCACGCGCACGTGCCGGTAGCCGCGTTCGTGGGCGGCGAGCACCTTCTCGGCGATCTCGCCCGCGCTGTCGCCTTCGACGTGCGTATAGGCCGCGGCGGCCTCGCGCGCCCGGCCGCCGAGGAGCTGGTGCAGCGGGAGGCCCGCGACCTTGCCCTTGATGTCCCACAGCGCGACATCGATGCCGGCGAGCGCGTTCTGCCCGATCGAACCGCCGCGCCAGTAACCGCTGTTGAAGAGAAGTCGGTGCAGGTCCTCGATGTCGGACGGGTCGCGGCCCACGAGCATCGGGGCGTAGTAGTCGTCGACGACGGAGCGGATCGCGAGGGTGCGCTGCGGGTCGGAGGCGCAGCCCAGCCCGTACAGGCCCGGCTGGTTGGTCTCGACGCGCACGATGACGTACGGGCAGCCCTGCGGCGCGGTGAGGAAGGTGCGCACCGCCGTGACGCGCAGGTGCTCCGAGGCGTCGGCGGGGGTGCTCCAGGGGGCCGGGGCGAGGATTTCGGCGGCGGCCTCGGGGGAGACGGCGGACGCGGCGGGGGCGGCTGACGGGGTGTCGGCGGGAGTGGAGTCGGAGCGGGCGGACGAAGCCATGGGAGCCCTCCGGGAAGGCTGTGTGCCGGTGCGGTGGCGGAAGGTATTTCCGCGGTTTTTCCGTGCGGTGACGACTGTTGACACCGTACATCAAGTCGATTTAGATTCCAGGAACTGCTTCGAGAGAAGCCGGTGGGGCTGAACGGACAGCTCTGAAGAAAGGCGCTGGGAACGTGAGAAGACTTCTCCCCGTCGCGCGCCGCACTTCCCTCCTTGCCACGGTCGCCGCGCTGAGCGTCCTGGCCGCGGGGTGCGGTGCGAGCGGCGGCGGGACGGGTTCCAGGCAGGGTGAACTGTCGATGTGGACGTTCAAACAGTCCCACGTGGCCGCTTTTCGCGCGGCCGCGGAGAAGTTCACGGCCGAGACCGGGACCAAGGTGAACATCCAGGCGTACACGCCCGACGACGCCTTCTCGACCAAGATCCAGGCCGCGGCGCGGACGAACGACCTGCCCGACGTCATGGAGGTCCATGCCAAGGGCGAGGACTTCGGGCTCGGGGGCGCGGGGCTCGTCGCCGACCTCTCCGGCGACGTGGACGAGGAGTGGCTCGACCGCTTCATTCCGCAGGTGAGGGAGGACGGCACGGTCATGAAATCCGACTACGAGGACTCCCTCGCGGAGGGCTCGAAGACGCTCGGCGTCGAGGAGGGCGACCGCTACAGCGTCCCCGTCACGGTCGGCACGCAGGGCATGGTCTACCTCAACAAGGACCGCGCCGCGAAGGCCGGCATCACCGAACCCCCCACCACGTGGGAGGACTTCATCGCCGACCTCGGCAAGCTGAAGAAGGAGTTCGGCGGCAGGGGCGGTCTCACGATCGGTCTCAAGTCCCCCTCCACCGCGATGGAATGGATCATGCAGCCGATGGCCTACGGGCTGCTCGGCAAGAAGCGCTTCCAGGAGCTGTTCGGCAAGGACGCCTCCAAGGGCTGGTCGAGCGCCGACGGGCAGAAGGTCCTCGACACGTACATGGGCGTCCAGCCGTACTGGATGCCCGGCAGCCAGACGAAGACGATCGACGAGGCCGACCTCGCCTTCGCGCAGGGCAAGGCGAGCGTCGACGTCGGCGGTACGTACACCCTCGCCTTCCTCGCCGACAACGGCTACGACGTCGGCAACCTCATGACGTTCCCCGTGCCGCCCCCCGCCGCGGCGAAGACGCCCGACCTCCAGATGGCGCCCTTCTCGCTCACCGGCCTCGCGATGACGAAGAAGACGCGGAACAAGAAGGAGGCCCTGGAGTGGATGAAGTTCCTCTCCAGGCCCGACATCGCCGCGCTCTTCGGCAAACGGGCCAACGACGTCCCGCCGAACGGGTTCACCGGCGCCCAGGCGAAGAAGCTCGGGCCGACGCTGAACTCGATGCGGGCGAGCTTCGGCACCGACCCGGACGGTTACAACCCCACCATCACCACCTACCGGCCCGCCATCTACGACGCGGGCAGGGTCGGCGCCGTCCTCGCGCAGATGACCCCGCTCAAGACGCTCTCACCGAAGAGCACGGGGTCCCGGATGAGTTCCATGATGAAGTCCTACTGGGCGGAGCAGGGCTGATGGCCACCGACATCGACGCGGCCCCGGCGGCCGTGCCCCCGCGGCCGAGGACCAACGACGTGCGCAAGCCGCGCGCCCGGTTCAGGGAACGCCGGAACGAGGCCGCCTGGGGATACCTCTTCGTCGCGCCCGCCGTGCTCCTCTTCCTGCTCATGGGCGCCTACACCGTGGTCTACGGGTTCGGCCTGAGTTTCGCGCAGTGGAACGGCTTCTGGCCGCAGTGGCACTGGCGCGGATTCAAGAACTACACCGACCTGCTCGGCGGTTCCCCGACGTACGGTCCCCTCGTGAAGAAGGCCGCCACGAATACCCTGTGGGTGGTCATCGGCGTCCCCGTCCTCACGGTCCTCATCGCCTTCCCGCTCGCCATCGTGCTGAATTCGGTGAAGCGGTTCCAGGGAATTCTGCGGTCCGTCTATTTCGTGCCGTACGTGACGACCGGAATCGCCGTCTATTTCGCCTGGAACTACATTCTCGAACCCGGCGGCGCGATCAACCTGCTCCTCAAGGCGGTCGGTCTCGGCAGCCTCCAGCAACCGCAGGGCTGGCTCGGCGACCCGGACACCGCGCTGCCCACCATGATCGTCGTCATGGTGTGGTCGGCGGTCCCCGTCGCCATGCTGCTCTACCTGACCTCGCTCCAGTCCCTGGACTCCTCGCTCGTCGAGGCCGCCCAGATCGACGGCGCGGGCTGGCTGCGCACCACGACCTCCGTGATCTGGCCGCTCGTGAAGCCCATCACCGTCGTCGTGATCCTGCTCAACGTCCGCGACTCGCTCCAGGGCTTCCAGTCCTTCCTGATCATGACCAACGGCGGACCGGGCGACTCCACGAGCGTCCTCGGCCTGGAGACCTACCGCCTCGCCTTCCTCAACGAGATGTCCCCGACCCTCGGCCTCGCCAGCGCCCTGGGCTGGCTCCTCTTCCTCGCGGCCCTCGTCGTCGCCTTCATCAACCAGCGCGCCATGAGGAGGATCGGATGAGCACCACGCTCAGTGCCCCCCGCGCGACCGCGCCGGGCGCCGTCGCCGGGAGGCGTACCACCAAGAAGGGGACGCCGGTCACGAAGGTCGTCGTCCGCACGGTCGTCGGGCTGCTCCTCGCCGGATACGCGGCCGTGAGCCTCTACCCGTTCCTGTGGATGGTCTCGGCCGCGTTCAAGACCAACTCCGAGGTGCAGGCGGGCGGGCACCTCATCCCGCACCACCCCACGCTGCACACCCTGACCGACACGTGGAACCGGCTCGACTTCTTCGACTACTTCCTCAACAGCGTCAAGGTCACCGTCCTCACCACGGTCCTCGTCGTCGTCATCTACTCGGCCGCGTCCTACGCCTTCGCCACGCTGGACTTCCCGGGCAAGAAGTGGCTCTACCGCCTCTTCCTCGTCCTGCTCTTCGTCCCCGGCGTCGTGACCCTGCTGCCCGTCGTGCTCCTGGAGTCCAGGATGGACATCCTCGGCACGCACTGGGGGCTCATCCTCCCCGGCGTCAACGGCAGCGCCCCGCTCGCGATCCTCATGCTCACCAACAGCTTCACCGCGGTCCCCGGCGAGCTGCGCGAGGCGGCCCGCATGGACGGGGCCGGAGAGCTGCGGATCTTCGCGCGGATCTACCTGCCGCTGACCCGGCCGGCGCTCATCACGATCGCCCTGCTCACCGCGATCCCGACGTGGAACGAGTACCAGCTCGCCCGGATCTCCCTCAACGACCCGAGCAGGTACACCCTGCCGATCGCGCTCCAGCAGCTCCAGTCCTCGAACGTCGTGCAGTACAACTCGCTCATGGCGGCGGCGCTGATCATGGTGGTACCCGTGATCATCCTCTTCCTCTGCGCCCAGCGATACTTCGTCAACGGGCTCGTGGGAGCGGTGAAGGGGTAGCGTCCCGCCGTTCCCCTCCGGGAGACGCACCGCACCACCGCGCACAACTCAGGAGTACCAAGGTGACCGAAGAACACGAGGCCGCGCACGGCCGTACGGTGCTGGTGACCGGCGCCACCGGGGACATCGGCCGCGCCGTCGTCGCCGACCTGCTCGCCCACGGCTACCGCGTCGTCGGCGCCGACCTGCGCGCCCCCGAGGCGGAGACCGGCTGCGCGGCCTTCGTCGCGGGCGACCTCGCGGACGCGAAGACGGTGAGCGGGGTCTACGACACGCTCGCCGCCACCGCCGGCGAGGACGGCATCGCGGGCGTCGTCCACCTCGCCGCGTACCCCGCGCCCGGCATCGTCTCCGAGGACGAGACGCTGCGCAGCAACGTCCTCGCCGCGTACGTCGTCCTCCAGGAGGCCGGGCGGCGCGGCATCGGCCGCGTCGTGGCCGCCTCCAGCCTCTCGGCGCTCGGGCTGGCCTGGGCCGATCGCGAACTGCACCCGGCGTACGTGCCGGTCGACGAGGAGCACCCCAACCTCACGGTCGACTCCTACGGCCTCTCGAAGGTCATGTCCGAGGAGGCCGCGGCCTTCACGACGCGCCGCTTCGGCACCACGACCGTCATGCTCCGCTTCCCCTTCGTCGGCATGGGCGAGCGCCTGGAGTGGCGACTCGCCCGCACCCACCAGGACCCGGGCGCCACGCGCCGCGAGCTGTGGGGCTGGCTGCACACCGAGGACGCGGCGGCCTCCGTGCGCGCGGCCCTCACCGCGCCGCTCACGGGACATCACGTCGTGAACGTCGCGGCGCCCGACACCGAGGCCCTGGAGCCGAGCCGCGAACTGCTCGCGGCCCACCACCCCGGGGTGGAGATCCGGGGCGAACTCGACGGCCACGACACGCTCTTCGCCACCCGGCGGATGCGGGACCTCCTGGGCTTCACGCCGCAGCACACCTGGCGCTGAGCGGCGGCCGGTCCGGCCCGTACCAGGGGGAGGGCCCCGCACCACCTCGGTGCGGGGCCCTCCGTCTGCCGTGAGCCGTGCCGTCGGCTCTTTCGGGTGCCGTCGCGTCAGCCCTTGCGGCGCCGCAGCCGCGTCCGCAGGGCGGCGTACGTCCCGAGGAGCAGGGCCACCGTGCCGGCCGCGGCGGCCCACAGGACCCCGTTGCCGGTGCTGGAGAGGCTGCCGCGGTGGTGCGGACCGGGGGCCGGGGCGTGGCTGCTCGGCTCCGGGGTCGGTGTCGGGTGCGGGGTCGGGGTCGGGGTGGGTGTCGGCTTCGGGGGCAGGTCGTGGTTGGTGATCACGCAGCGCACGTCGGCGTCGCGCGTGAGCCGCACCGAGCCCTCGCGCACCGGGACCTCGTCGCCCGCGCCGTCCCGGCAGTCCCAGCCGGAGGACCGGTAGTGCTCCGGGCCGCCGCTCTCGCGCAGCCGGTACGTGCCGGGGGCGGCCTCGGCGCCGGTGATCTCCGGGTCCCCGTTCCGCCCGCTGAGTCCGGCGGTCGGCCCCGTGGCGCTCAGCAGCCAGTCGCGCGGGTCCGCCGCGCCGCCGTGCTCGTTGACGACCTCCTTGACGAGCGTGAGCGTGGCCGGGCGGTAGGTGTTGGTGTACGTGCAGGTGCCGCGGTGACCGGACGGGACGACGATCCCGGCCGGGTCGCCCTGGGCGCTCTCCCCGTCGACGACGCACGTGAGGTCGCTCAGCGCGTACCCCGCCGGGCCCTCGGACTCGGTGAGGCGGTACCGCGTGCCGGGCCGGACGAGGACGGTGGTGCCCTCCGCGTCGCCGGGCACCGTGCGGGCGGGCAGACCGGCGGGCCCGTCCACGGGGCTCGCCGCCAGGTCCCAGTCGGCGGGCTCCGCCGTACCCCCCTCGACCCTCTTGACGAGGTGGAGCGGCACCGCCTCGTTGGTCGCCGTGCAGGTCGCGTGCAGGCCGAGCGAGACGTTGACGCCACCGTTGATGCCGTCGTTGAAGCCGAGGTAGGGAGTGCCGCTCTTCCCGGTCGCCATGCAGTTCATCGAGCCCGTGGAGCGGGGGTTGGACTGGTAGTCGGTGCGGTCGTCGACCTGCTTGTAGGCGAGCAGTTCCGGGTCGTCGGACGTGAGCCGCTCGGCGAGCTGGTAGCGGGCGCCCGGGGTGACGGGCACGCGGGTCGCGGTCGCGGAGCCGCTCACGCCGTGGGGCCCCGGGAGGTCGCCGTCGCTCTCGTACGCGCGCAGGTCCCAGTTGCCGGTGGAGGGGCCGGGCGGCGGTACGACGTTCTTGGCGAGCGTGAGGGTCGTGTCGCACGTGACGTGGTTGGTGATCCGGTGCCGGTTCGCGCCCTCGTCGAGTGTCACGGTCGTCGTGGGGTCGGCCGGGGCGGGGAGCGGGCTGCCGTCGAAGTCGACGCCCGTCAGGGTGCAGTCGATGTCGTCGCCGAAGGTGACCTTCTCGCCGATCGTGACCCGCTGGCCCCGCTCGTAGCCGGTGCGGGGCAGGGACCACGACCACGGCGAGGTGCCGGAGCCGGTCGGGTCGCCCAGCCGGAGTGCGGCCTGGAGGTCGGAGGGCTGCTCGCCCTCGGGGTAGACGACGGGCCGGGTGCCGGTGGAGGCGACCGACCACTCCTTGTCGACCTCGACCGTCGCGGGGACCCGCTCCTCGGGCGCCTTGTTGATGATCGTGCAGCTCAGGGAGGAGTCCCGGGGGATGGTGACCGTGAACCCGGGCCCGCCGGGAGCGTTGGTCACCGGCACGGCTCTCTCGGCGACCTTGTCGTAGCAGGAGGCGTTGTCCCCGTCCTGCTGGACGAGGGTGTAGCCGGGCTGCTGGTCCTCGGTGACGTCGAAGTCGGCGCTGGGGGTGCCGTCCGCGTACGTGAGCGGGAAGTTCACCGCGCCCGTGCCGTCACCGGTCGTCGTCCGCGGCGAGACGGCCGAGGCGCCCGGCGTCGTCGTCGTGGCGCGGAACGTCCAGCCCTCGGGGGCGTTCGTGGTGGAGCCGTCCGGGAGCTGGATCTGCTTGACGACGGAGAGCGAGGGGGTGCAGTTCGCCAGGGCGAGGCTGCGCAGTGCCGTGCCCACCTGCGCGAAGTTCTGCTCCTGGAAGTAGTCGGCGGTCGCGATGTTCGCGCCGTTGTACCGGGTCTGCCCGGAGAGCGAGGCGAGGTTGAGGCTCGCGTTGCCCTGGACGCCCGCGCCGACGCCGACGGCGAGGACGCGGGTGCCCTCGGCCTTGAGGGCGTTCGCGGAGAAGATGCCGTTCTCCAGCTCGCGGAAGCGGGTGAGCGAGCCGTTGCCGCCGGGACCGCTCGGTGTCCCGTACCGGGTCGGCATGCCGTCCGTGATGACGACGGCGAGGTCGTACTCCTCGGCGGCGAGCGCGGGGACGTAGAGGGCGCGGTCCCAGTTGGTGGAGCCCTCGGCGGTGCTCTCGTTCCAGCTCGCGTAGGTGTTCTTGAAGGCGGTGGCGTCCGCCGTCGTCGAGACGGAGGCGAGCTGCGGGGCGTTGGCCCCGCCGCGTTCGGCGGGCGAGAAACTGGAGAAGGTGAAGCGGGCCATGCTCGACGGGGTGCCCTGGAGCGCGTCGACGAAGGTGTTCGCGGCCGTCTTGAGCGCGCCGACGCTGCCCTGCATCGAGCCCGACAGGTCCATGACGAGGGCGACCTTGAGGCCGCACCTGTCCGGGAGCGCCGGGTTGTTCCTGGACTGCTGCCAGGTGCCGCCGGAGGCCGACTGGTTGCTGGCGCCGCTGCTCACCATGAATCCGTTGACGCCGTTGTCGGTGGAGCTGTAGGTGGTGTCCGCGTGCAGCACTGGCGTCTGGAAGCGGTACGGGGTCGTGTTGCTGCCGCCGGTGCGCAGCTCGGGGTTCGCGTACCAGCCGGCCGGGGCCGCGATCTGCCTGACCCAGAAGCGCGCACCCGCGTTGGCCCCGCCCGTGTCCGTGCCCGGCACGACGAAGGAGCAGTCGCCGTCGCCGTCCGAGACGCACTCGCCGACCAGGGCGCCGCCGCTCGCGGTGGTGTAGAGACCGAGCCGCGTCCCGGCGAGCGGGGCCACGGTCTGGTCGCTGTTGCGGTCGCCGCCGGTCTTGACGGTGACGACGGAGGTCGTGGCGGTGGGGGCGGGGACGGTACGGGGGGCGGGTTTCGCGGCGGCGGGCGACGCGGCGGCGTGCGGGTTCGCGGTGGCCTGCGGGTTCGCGGTGGCCTGCGGGTTCGCGGCGCCGAGGAGGAGGGCGGGGAGGGCGGCGAGAAGGGCGGCGGTCCGCAGCGGGGCGGCGGTCCGCG
>NZ_JAAGLR010000781.1 GCF_010548245.1 Streptomyces sp. SID11385 | reverse complement strand
AGGGCCGCATGCGGCGTCGTCCGTGCCGTACGTCGCGCCGCACGGCGCCGCGAGCGGCGCATTGCCAAGAGCCGCGGGGCCGGCGCGTGCCGCCCTCTCGCTCGGGGTCGCCGCGCTCCTCGCCTACGGGCTCGCGTTCACCCTTGATGTCGGGGGCGCCGTGGCGCTCTGGTTTCTCGGCCTCGTGACGGGGGTGCTGGCCGTCGTGTTCGGGGCGGTGGGAACGGGGCGTGCGCGACGCGCGGGCGGGCCCGGGCGCGGGATGTCGCTGACAGGCCTGGTGTGCGGGGTCGTCGGGCTGGTGGGCGGGCTCGCCGTCCTGGCGGCGGGCTTCGTACTCGCGCTGGGGGAGGACACGGACGGCGGAGCGACGTACGAGTACCACGCGCAGGCGTCGTTTGGCACGGCGAGCGGGCCGCAGGCGACGTCGCGCTGACCCCGTCGCGCCGCATGAGCGCCGCGCCCCGATGCCACGTCGCGTCCCACGTCGCGTCGCGTCGCGCACGCGTCCCACGTCGCGTCGTGCCCACCGCGTCCTACCCCTCCCCGCGCAAGATGTCGCGCGCCGCCATCAGCGCGAAGCCGAGGAGGTTCTGCCCGCGCCAGCTCGACGGCCGGGAGGCGCGGGGGTCGTCGGCGGCCAGGCCGATGCCCCAGATCCGGTCGAGCGGGCTGGCCTCGACGAGCACGCGGTTCCCCGTTCCGAGGAGGAACGCCGTGAGGGCCGGGTCGGCGGAGAACTTGTGGACGCTGCCCTCGACGACAATGCCGAAGCGTTTCCGCTCCCACGTCGCCTCGTCGAAGCCCTGGACGAGGCGACCGGCCGCTTTCGCCTGCCCGGGGCCGCGCGCCGTCAACGCCGCGTTCGCTGCCGCGACGTCGCCGAAGAGCCGTGCCTTGCGCGCCATCATCCAGTGCTCCGCCGTGGCGTACGTCGCGTCGCCGACGGTGAACGGTGCGGGCCACCACTGGCTCAAACACGCCTTGTCGAGGCCCCCGCCGCGCGACGTGTGCCCCCAGAAGTGGAGGAACTTGACGCGGCGCCCCCGAGAAGCCGCGTCGCCCGCCCGAGCACCCGGAATTCGGTCGTCCGCGTCGCGCGCCACGGGCAGCACCGTGCCGCGTGCCCGGTCGAGCAACGTCGCGTAGTCCCTGCTCAACTCCTCTTCCATGGGCCGAGTTTCGCAGGCCCGCTCGGCACTCCGTCGTGATTTTCGCCCGGGACTCGACAGGTGGCCGACAGATTTCGTCGTGTAACCAAAAGGCAACAACGGAATCACTTGTTGAAGTGATGTGCCTCTGTCAGGATCGGCACTCACATTGAGCCGGAGCTACGGTGCCGCACTCTCGCGGGCCGGAGGAGAGCGACATGCGCAACCGCTTCCAGCCACGGGACCACTTCGCCGCGGGTGCCCAGTACATCGATGGCCGCCTCCTCCCGGGAACGTCGGGCAGCGCGCAGGACGTCGTGGACCCGGCGAGCGGGCGCACGATCTACACGTACGAACTCGCGGGACCCGCCGACGTGGACGCCGCGGTCGCCGCCGCGCGCGCCGCCTTCCCCGCGTGGTCCGGCGCGACGCCCGGCGAGCGTTCCGACGCCCTGCACCGCTTCGCCACGGTGCTCGCCGAGCGCGCCGAGGACTTCGCCCAGGCCGAGTCCCTCCAGTGCGGCAAACCGATCAAGCTCAGCCGTGAGTTCGACGTGCCGGGAACCGTCGACAACACCGTCTTCTTCGCCGGCGCCGCGCGGCACCTCGAAGGGCGCGCGGCGGCCGAGTACAGCGGCGACCACACCTCGTACGTACGCCGCGAGGCGATCGGCGTCGTCGGCTCCATCGCGCCGTGGAACTACCCCCTCCAGATGGCCGCCTGGAAGATCCTCCCGGCCATCGCGGCGGGCAACACGATCGTGCTCAAGCCATCCGAACTGACCCCCTTCACCTCACTCCTCTTCGCCGAGGCCGCGACGGCCGCCGGACTTCCCGACGGCGTCGTGAACATCGTCAGCGGCGCGGGCCGCGACGCGGGCGAGCGCCTCGTCACACACCCCGACGTCGCGATGACGTCGTTCACCGGATCGACCGCGGTCGGCAAGCGCGTCGCGGAACTCGCCACCGGCGGCGTCAGCAGGCTGCATCTCGAACTGGGCGGCAAAGCCCCCTTCGTCGTCTTCGACGACGCGGACCTCGACGCCGCCGTGCACGGCGCGGTCGCCGCCTCGCTCATCAACGGCGGGCAGGACTGCACCGCCGCGACGCGCGCCTACGTGCAGCGCCCCGTCCACGAACGTTTCGTACGCGACGTCGCGGCGCTCATGGAGACCGTGCGGCTCGGCGACCCCTTCGACCCGGCGACCGACCTCGGGCCGCTCATCAGCCACGCGCACCGCGACCGCGTCGCGGCGTTCGTGGAACGCGCCCGCGCGACGTCGCGCGTCGTGACGGGCGGCGAGGCGCCGGGCGGCGCGCTCCAGGACGGCGCGTACTACCGTCCGACGCTGCTCGCTGACGTCGCGCAGGACAGCGAGGTCGTGCAGTCCGAGATCTTCGGCCCCGTCCTCGTCGTGCTCCCCTTCGACACCGACGACGAGGCGCTGCGGCTCGCCAACGACACGCCGTACGGGCTCGCCGCCTCGGCCTGGACGCGCGACACCTACCGCGCGCACCGTGCCACCCGCGAGATCAAGGCCGGCTGCGTGTGGATCAACGACCACATCCCGATCATCAGCGAGATGCCGCACGGCGGCTACAAGTCCTCGGGCTACGGCAAGGACATGTCCGCGTACTCCTTCGAGGAGTACACCCAGGTCAAGCACGTCATGTTCGACAACACAGCCGTGGCCAGAAAGGACTGGCACCGCACTGTCTTCGGGGACCGGTAGCGCAACCGGCCGGTACCGCGGCCCCCTCATCGAGCAGGCTCACCCGGAAGGGCACAGCGCATGGAACAGTTCGATTCGGATCGTCCGCCACCGGCCACGGCGCGTGCGCTGCCACGCGCGGCACGGGACGGCTGGACGGGGCGTCGCGGCGCGGCGCCGCGGGCGCCGGGACGACGCGCCGTACTGCGCGCCGTCGGCGGCGGCGCGCTCGCCGTGGGCGGCCTCGGGGGGCTGAGCGCCTGCGGCATCCCGGCCGCGGCGAAGACGGGCGACGACGCGGTCACCTCCGAGGACCACTCGCAGCAGGAGAAGAGCGTCAGTTTCTCCAATTGGACCGAGTACATCGACGTCAGCGACGACAACCGCCACCGCCCCTCGCTGGAAGCCTTCGCGAAGCGCACCGGCATCAAGGTCAAGTACACCGAGGACATCAACGACAACGTCGAGTTCTTCGGCAAGATCAAGCCACAACTCGCCGCCGGCCAGGACACCGGCCGCGACCTGATCTGCGTCACCGACTGGCTCGCGGCGCGGCTCATACGCTTCGGCTGGGTGCAGAAACTCGATCCCGCCCACCTGCCGCACGCCTACGCCAACCTCGCGCCGCAGTTCCGCAGCCCCGACTGGGACCCGGGCCGGTCCTACTCGTACCCCTGGGCCGGCATCTCGACCTTCATCGCCTACAACGTCAAGGCGACCGGCGGGCGGGAGATCACCTCCGTGTCCCAGCTGCTCGACGACCCCAAGCTCAAGGGCAAGGTGGGGCTGCTCTCGGAAATGCGCGACACCGTCGGCATGGTGCTGCTCGACATGGGCAAGGACCCCGGGCGGGTGACGGCGGACCAGTACGACGCGGCGATCGCGCGCGTCCAGAAGGCCGTCGACCGCAAACAGGTGCGGCGCTTCACCGGCAACGACTACATCGCCGACCTCAGCAAGGGCGACCTCGCGGCCTGTCTCGCCTGGGCCGGCGACGTCGTCCAGCTCCAGGCCGACAACCCCGACGTGCGCTACGTCATCCCCGATTCCGGCTACATGACCTCGACCGACAACCTCATGGTGCCCAACAAGGCGCGCCACAAGGCCAACGCCGAGAAGCTCATCGACTATTACTACGAACCGCCGGTCGCCGCGCGGCTCGCCGCCTGGATCAACTACGTCTGCCCGGTCGACGGCGTCAAGCCGCAACTGGCGAAGATCGACAAGGACGCGGCCGACAATCCGCTCATCGTCCCGGACCGCGCCATGGCGGCGAAGTCCCACGCCTTCCGTTCACTCGGGGCGAAGGAGGAGACGGCCTATGAGAAGAAGTTCGCTTCCCTGACGGACGGCTGACGCGAGGTGGGGCGACGCTGCCACGTCGCGCGCGGCGGGCGACGTGAGGCGACGTGGCGCACGTCGCGTATGTGGCCGGGTGCGTCACCCGGGGCACGTCGCGACGTCGCACGGGGCACACGTCGCGACGTCGCGGGCGGTACGTCGCGTACGCGGCGCTCGCGGCGTGCGGCGCGACATCCCCGTACGCGACGTGACGTCGCGCCCGGACACGACGCCCCGCCAGGCCCGCGCGACGTCGCGCCGACGCGACGTAACCCACGCGGCGTCGCGACGTCACCCCCGTACCGCCCCGCACGATTACCGGCCGTGCGCGCGCGGCGCCCGCACCCTCCGAAGGCTCCCACCACCGGCACCTCCACCACCGGGATACAGCTCATGACGACCACCACGCCATCCACCGACCAGACCGCCCCGACCGACCGCGGCGGCGCCGTGCGCCTCGAAGGGATCGGGAAGAAGTACGGGAACTTCACGGCGGTGCACCCGCTGGACCTGACCGTTCCGCAGGGGTCCTTCTTCGCGCTGCTCGGCGCATCAGGGTGCGGCAAGACGACGACGCTGCGCATGATCGCCGGCCTGGAGGTGCCGACCTCCGGTTCCGTGCACCTGGGCGACGAGGACGTGACCGCACTGCCGCCGTACCGCCGCCCCGTCAACACGGTGTTCCAGAGCTACGCGCTCTTCCCGCACCTCGACATCTACGAGAACGTCGCGTTCGGCCTGCGACGGCGCGGCATCAAGTCGGTGAAGAAGCAGGTGGCCGACATGCTCGACCTCGTCCAGCTCGGCGACTACGCGCGCCGCAAGCCGCACCAGCTCTCCGGCGGTCAGCAGCAGCGCGTCGCCGTCGCCCGCGCGCTCATCAACCGCCCCAAGGTCCTGCTCCTCGACGAGCCTCTCGGCGCCCTCGACCTCAAGCTGCGCCGGCAGATGCAGCTTGAGCTGAAGCGCATCCAGACGGAGGTCGGCATCACGTTCGTGCACGTGACGCACGACCAGGAGGAGGCCATGACGATGGCCGACACCGTCGCGGTCATGAACGCCGGGAGCGTCGAGCAGCTCGGCGCTCCCGAGGATCTCTACGAGACGCCGCGCAGCACTTTCGTGGCCAACTTCCTCGGCACCTCGAACCTCGTCCCCGGCACCGTGGACGACGCGACGCCGGGCGGCGACGTCGCGCTGACGTCGCGTGGCACCCGCCTCCTCGTACCCGCCGCACGCTGCGCCGCACCGCCGCGTGTGGGCGGCGCGCTGCTGCTGGGGGTACGCCCCGAGAAGGTCTCGCTCGTCCCCGTCGAGGACGAGGCGCGCATACCCGGGGGCCGCAACCGGGTCCGCGGCCGCATCACCGACTCCAGCTTCATCGGGGTCTCGACGCAGTACGTCCTCGACGCCCCGTGCTGCGGGCGCTTCGAGGTGTACGCGCAGAACATCGAGCGCGACGCGCGCCTGACGCCCGGCGCCGAGGTCGTCGCGCACTGGAACCCCGCGCACGGCTTCGGGCTCGACGCGGAGCAGGACATCGACGCCGGCGTCGCCACGGCGGGCAGCGAGGGGGACGCCGCGTGAGCGCCACCGACGCGCCATCCGCGCCGCCCGCGGACACCCCGGGCGACGGTGACGTCGCGGGCTCCACGCCGCCGCGACGTCGCGGCGTCCGGGTGCGTGGCCGCCTCGTCCCGTACTGGCTGCTGCTGCCCGGGATGCTGTGGCTGCTGGTCTTCTTCGCGCTGCCGATGGTCTACCAGGCGTCCACGTCGGTGCAGACCGGATCGCTGGAGGACGGCTTCCGGGTGACGTGGCACCTCGCCACGTACTGGGACGTCTTCAGCGAGTACTGGCCGCAGTTCGTGCGCTCCCTCGCCTACGCCGCCGTCGCGACCGTCCTGTGCCTCGCGCTCGGCTACCCCCTCGCGTACCTCATCGCCTTCCGCGCGGGACGCTGGCGCAACCTGGTGCTCATCCTCGTCATCGCGCCGTTCTTCACGAGCTTCCTCATCCGCACGCTCGCGTGGAAGACGATCCTGGCCGACGGCGGCTTCGTCGTGGACGTGCTCAACACGCTGCACCTCCTGGACGTCACGAGCGCGCTCGGCATCACCGACGGCGACCGCGTCCTGGCGACCCCGCTCGCGGTGGTCTGCGGGCTCACGTACAACTTCCTGCCGTTCATGATCCTGCCGCTCTACACGTCCCTGGAGCGCATCGACCCGAGGCTCCACGAGGCGTCGGGGGACCTGTACGCCGCGCCGTTCACGACCTTCCGGAAGGTGACCTTTCCCCTGTCGCTTCCCGGCGTCGTCTCCGGGACGCTGCTCACGTTCATCCCGGCGGCGGGCGACTACGTCAATGCCGATCTCCTCGGATCGACCGATACACGGATGATCGGAAATGTCATTCAGACGCTTTTCCTACGTGTTCTCGACTACCCGGCGGCCGCCGCCCTCTCCTTCATCCTCATGGCGGCCATCCTCGCGGCCGTCACGGTCTACCTGCGCAAGTCCGGTACGGAGGATCTGATCTGATGAGCACCCGGACCCCTACGCCGCGCGGCGTCGCCCCGGAATCGCCTCATACGCGCCGTACGCCGCGTGAGGCCGCGTCGGCGTCGCGTGCGCGGAAGCCCGGCGGGCCGCTGCGCGCCGTCCGCCGCAACCTCGTCGTCATCGCCGGGATCTGCACGCTCGCGTACATGATCCTTCCGAATGCCGTCGTGATGATCTTCTCGTTCAACAAGCCGAACGGACGATTCAATTACGAGTGGCAGCGCTTCTCCACCGACGCCTGGACCGACCCCTGCGGCGTGGCCGACATGTGCGGCTCGCTCTCGCTCAGCCTCCAGATCGCGGGCTGGGCGACGCTCGGCGCGACGGTGCTCGGCACGATGATCGCCTTCGCCCTCGTGCGATACCGCTTCCGCGCGCGCGGCGCGGTCAACTCGCTGATCTTCCTGCCCATGGCGATGCCGGAGGTCGTCATGGCCGCGTCGCTGATGACGCTCTTCCTGAACATGGGCGTCCAGTTCGGCTTCTGGACGATCCTGATCGCGCACATCATGTTCTGCCTCAGTTTCGTCGTGACGGCGGTCAAAGCACGCGTCATGTCCATGGACCCGCGCCTGGAACAGGCCGCACAGGACCTCTATGCCGGACCCGTCCAGACCTTCCTGCGCGTCACGCTGCCGATCGCCGCGCCGGGCATCGCCGCCGGCGCGCTGCTCGCCTTCGCGCTCTCGTTCGACGACTTCATCATCACCAACTTCAACGCCGGCTCCACCGTGACCTTCCCGATGTACGTGTGGGGCTCGGCGCAGCGCGGCACCCCGGTGCAGATCAACGTGATCGGCACCGCCATGTTCGTCGTCGCCGTCCTCGTCGTCCTGGCCGCCATGCTTCTCGGCAGGCGCCGCAAGCGGCAGCAGGGGGGCTGACGCGGCGGGGCGGGAGGCGACGTCGCGGAGACGTGGGGACGCGACGTGTCGCGTCGCCCGGAGCGCGTACGCCACGACGTCGCGTACCGAGTGCGCCTGCGTACGCCGCGACACGTCGCGTCCCGCGTACGTCGCGCACGCGACGTACCGTCGCGCGACACGTCCCGCCCCGCGTCCCCGCACGTCGCGTACGCCTCGTAGCGTCGGGGCGTACGGCCGCGCGTGTCCACCGGCCCGGACCGGCGTGAGGCACGCGGCAGCGATACCGCATCTTTCGTACCGAACGTGCTCCGCACGGCGCGGAGCGCCACCGTAGGGAGTTGACATCATGGCCGCGAGCGCCATGAGCAGCAGATGGAACGCCGCCCTCGCCGACGCCCGTCCCGGCGCCTACTGGCTCGATGACCCCGGACGCCCCGAGCCCCTCCCGGCCCTCGTGGGCGACACCCGTTGCGACCTCCTCGTCATCGGCGGCGGCTACAGCGGTCTGTGGACCGCCTTGCGGGCGAAGGAACGCGACCCCGGACGCGACGTGGTCTTGGTGGAGGCGAAGACGATCGGCTGGGCGGCCTCCGGGCGCAACGGCGGTTTCTGCGCGGCGTCCCTCACCCACGGCCTCCCCAACGGCCTCGATCGCTGGCCGGACGAGATCGGCGCCCTGGAGGCGCTGGGACGCCGCAACCTCGACGACATCGAGGCCACCGTCGCGCGCTACGGCATCGACTGCACATTCGAGCGCACCGGCGAGATCGACATCGCGACGCAGCCGCACCAGGTCGAGGAACTCGCCGAACTGCACGAGACGGCGCGTGCGCACGGCTTCGACGACTACGAACTCCTCGACGAGGCGGCACTGCGCGCCGAGGTCGACTCGCCGACCTTCCTGGCGGGCCTCCAGGACACCCGAGGCGTCGCGCTGCTGCATCCCGCGCGTCTCGCGTGGGGTCTGCGCCGCGCGTGCCTTGACCTGGGCGTCCGCGTCCACGAGCACACCCCCGGCCTCGCCCTCGCACGCGACGGCGGCCGGATGGCGCTGCGCACGCCGTACGGACGCGTCTTCGCGCGCGACGTCGCGCTCGGCACCAACGTCTTTCCCTCACTCGTGCGGCGTCTGCGCCCGTACACGGTGCCGGTGTACGACTACGCGCTCATGACCGAGCCGCTCACCACCGCGCAGCGCGACGCGATCGGCTGGCGCCACCGCCAGGGGCTCGGCGACAGCGCCAACCAGTTCCACTACTTCCGGCTCACCTCGGACAACCGCATCCTGTGGGGCGGGTACGACGCGATCTACCGCTTCGGCGGCACGGTGCGCGCCGAGTACGACGACCGGCCCGCGACGTACGAGAAGCTCGCGCAGCACTTCTTCACCTGCTTCCCGCAGCTCGAAGGGCTGCGCTTCACGCACGCGTGGGGCGGCGCGATCGACACCTGCACGCGGTTCTCGGCCTTCTTCGGGACGGCACACCGCGGGCGCGTCGCGTACGCCGCCGGCTACACGGGGCTCGGTGTGGGGGCCACTCGTTTCGGCGCCGACGTCATGCTCGACCTCCTCGACGGCACGGAGACGGAGCGGACCGCGCTGCGGATGGTGCGGACGAAACCCCTGCCGTTCCCGCCGGAGCCTTTCGCGTGGACGGGCATCGAGCTGACGCGACGTTCGCTCGCTCGCGCGGACGGCCATGGCGGGCGACGGAACCTGTGGCTGCGCACGATGGACCGGATGGGGCTCGGGTTCGACAGCTGAGGTGGGGTGGGGCTGGTGTGTCTTGCCGTGGTGGCGCGGCGACGGCGTCGGGGCGCGGTGCCATGGCGCGGCGTCGCGGCGGTCTCGCGGGGCGGTCGCGGCGCGTGGGGCCGCGACGTGCGCGACGTTTCCTGGCGTCGCGTGATGGCGCGCGGCGTGCGCTGAGGGAGGGGGAGGACGGCGCGGGGGAGTAGGCGAGGCGACGTCGTGTGGAATCGGGCGGCGTCGCCGCGCTACGTCGGTACGTCGCCTCGCCACGTAGCGCCGTGCGCCGTGCTGTGACGCGTTTCACCGTCCTGGCGGCTCCGACTCGCGTAATGCCCGCCTCGGCGGCCGGTCTCTTCTGCGAGGCGCGCGCCGTGCGCGCCCCGTGAGAGGAGGCAGTGTGATGACGGAACCCCCGGAGGTCCCCGAGGCCGGGCGGAGGCCCACCGCTTTGGAATGGTTGGCGAATGCCGCGCCTGAACCGGCCGCGTGTCTGCGTCGGTGGGAGCGTGATCCGCGGGGGACCACGCTCCTGCCGGCGGGCCGTCTCTGGGACGTCATGGTCCTGCCGGGATCCCTCGGGCGCGCGACGTTGGAGGTCCTCGGACGGGTGGTCGAGCGTCCCGGTCCCGTCCTCGCGGATGCCGGGCGGGACTGTCTGGGTTTCCTTGTGCCGGTGGGCACCGCCGCTCAGTGGGTGGGCGGCGAGGTGCGGTGCGCGGGGCGCGGTACGTGGCTCGTGGTGCCGCGTCCCGGCGAGACGGCGGGCGGCATCGGCTGGATCGTGCCGCCGGACGGCTCCGGAGTCCTTACCGACGTGGCGCAGTTCGAACTCGCGCTGCATGAGGCGGCGGCACGTCGCGACGAGGCGGCGGGGGCCGAGTGACTACGGGGACGGGAAACCCAGGGCGCGACGTCGCCTGGCGCCGGGGGTATGTCGCGTGGGCGGGGCGACGTCGCGTGGGCCGGGTGATGTCGCGTGAGGCTACGCGACGTCGTCGCGTTCCTGACCGTCCGCGCGACGTTCTCGTTGCGGTCGCGCCGCGTCGTCGCGGGCCGGGGTCTGAGGCCGCTCCCGTACCCGTAGGAGGACCATGGCCACGACCTGGAGCACCGCGCCGCCCAGGCACCAGCTCGCCGCGACGTCCAGGGGCCAGTGGTAGCCCTGCCGCACCAGTCCGTAGCTCACGCACAGGACGAGCAGCAGCCACGTCGCGGCGAGAGCGCGCCGTACGTCGCGTCGGTGCGGCGGGACGGGGCTCGCGAGGAGCAGCAGAAGCGCGACGCCGTACGCGACGGTCGCGGTCGCCGTATGGCCTGACGGGTAGTAGCCGAGACCTTCGGCGGAGGGTTGGCCCGGGCGGTCGAAGAGCTCTTTGAGAGGGAGCACGAGCGCCGGGACGACGAGGATGGCCGCGAGAGCGGTGAGCGCCGGCCACCACGCGACGTGCCCCGTGGCGCGACGTACCCACCACATGACCGACGCGGCGCAGAGGGCGAGTACGGGAACGGCGACCTCGGTGTTGCCGAGGTCGGAGAAGAACTCGGCGAGGAAATGCGGCAGGCCGACGCCGTCGTGGAGTCGTACCCCGAGGCGCTCGTCGAGGCGACGCAGGGGACCGCGGGCGACGAGCTGCCAGGTGAGAAGGGCGAAGACGACAGCGCACAAAGACAGGACGACAGCCGGACGCCCCGGGACCGGGGGGCTGGTTCCGGGGCGTCCGGGAGGACCGGGAAACCGCGCGCCCCGGGGGGTGTGGGGCGGGCGGCCGTCCGATCGGTGAGGATGTCCGGGACCTGGGGCCCCGGGGATGTGCGCGAAGGCACGGCCGGTACGCGACTGGGGAGGCCACGCGACGGCACCGCTCGCGGTCTCCCACGGGCGGGGTGTTTCGTTCATCTGCTGAGAACCTACGGCAGGGAGTGACGGCCGGGACAGGGACCGACCCATCCCGCCATCGCCCTCGCACACCTTCTTCACAAGCCTGGTCACGCCCTCACGATGCCTGACGGAACGGGCGCGGGCGAGCACGACGGGCGGCGGAGGCGGGACACGTCGCGTGTACCGGGCGACGCGACGTCGCGCTGGGGGAGGCCACGCCGCGACGCGACGTCGCGACGTCCGCACGCGACATCCCTCCGCACGACGCGACGTACCCGCCGTGCCGCCGCGTCCCGGATGCGACGCGACGTGACGCCGCGTCCCCGATGCGACGCGACGTGACGCGGCGTCCCCGACGTGCCACCACGTCCGCGGCCTGACGCGGCGTTGCCGACCGGACGCGGTGCGACGTCGCCGCCCGCCGTCCCACCCGCGAGGCCCGTCGCCCCGTGCCGTCGCCCCGCTCAGACCGACGCCGCCAGCGCCTGCTCGAAGACGTCGAGCGCGTCGTTGAGCAGGTCCTCGCCGATGACCAGCGGGGGCAGGAAGCGGACGACGTTGCCATACGTGCCGCAGGTGAGGACGAGAACGCCCGCGGCATGGCACGCCTTCGCGACGGCCGCGGTGGTCTCCGGGTTCGGCTCCTTGCCGCCCGGCTTGACGAACTCGGCCGCGATCATCCCGCCGCGCCCACGCACGTCGCCGATGACCTCGTACTTCTCCTGGAGGGCGACGAGGCGTCCCTTCATGATCTCCTCGATGCGCTTCGCCTTCGCGTTGAGATCGAGTTCCTTCATGGTCTCGATCGCGCCGAGCGCCGCGGCGCACGCGACGGGATTGCCGCCGTACGTGCCGCCGAGGCCGCCGGAGTGCGCGGCGTCCATGATCTCGGCGCGCCCCGTCACGGCGGAGAGCGGGAGGCCGCCGGCGATGCCCTTGGCGGTCGTGATGAGGTCGGGGACGATGCCCTCGTCCTCGCATGCGAACCACTGGCCCGTACGGCAGAAGCCGGACTGGATCTCGTCCGCGACGAAGACGATGCCGTTCGCCGTCGCGAACTCGCGGAGCGCCGGGAGGAAGCCCTTCGCCGGCTCGATGAAGCCGCCCTCGCCGAGCACCGGCTCGATGATGACGGCCGCGACGTTGTGGGCGCCGATCTGCTTCGTGATCTGGTCGATCGCCTGCGCGGCGGCCTCGGGGCCCGCGTTCTCCGGACCGGTCGGCCAGCGGTACGCGTACGCGACGGGCACGCGGTAGACCTCGGGCGCGAACGGGCCGAAGCCTTCCTTGTACGGCATGTTCTTGGCCGTCAACGCCATCGTGAGGTTGGTCCGGCCGTGGTAGCCGTGGTCGAAGACGACGACCGCCTGGCGCTTGGTGTACGAGCGGGCGATCTTGACGGCGTTCTCGACGGCTTCGGCCCCCGAATTGAAGAGCGCGGACTTCTTCGCGTGGTCGCCGGGGGTGAGCGCGGCGAGTTGCTCGGCGACGGCGACGTAGCCCTCGTACGGCGTCACCATGAAGCACGTGTGCGTGAAGTCGGCGAGCTGCGCGCTCGCGCGACGTACGACCGCCTCGGCGCTCGCACCCACGGTGGTGACGGCGATGCCGGAGCCGAGGTCGATGAAGCGGTTGCCGTCGACGTCCTCCAGGATGCCGCCCTCGGCGCGCGCCGCGAAGACGGGCAGCGTCGACCCGACGCCGGCCGCGACGGTGGCGGCGCGGCGGGCCTGGATTTCCTGCGACTTCGGGCCGGGGATGGCCGTGACGACGCGGCGCTCCTGCGGAATGGCGCTCATGAGGGCTCCTGGGGTCCTTGGTGGTCCATGGTTCGGGTGCTGACCCGGCTGCCCGGTTCCGCGGCGTGGACGCGTGACGTCCGCCGGTCGGGCCGGGGATGAGGCGCTCCGTCGCGGACGGTGCTTCCGTTCGTCGCCGGGGCCTGTTCGCAGGCTAGGGGGCGCGGGAGCGGGACGGGATGCGCCGTTCGGGAGAAGTGGGACGTGTCGGTTGTCCTTCGTGGAGCAGGGACGGCGCACACCACCTCCAGGACGCGACGTCCCCCGCCCACGCGGCGCCGTCCGCGCAGCGCCACGCCGGGGCCGTGCGCGCGGCGTCGACGCGTCGTATGCCGCGGCGCGACGTGGCTCCGCGGCGGTCTGTCGCCCGGCCGAAATTCGGGTACAACTCGTGTGCGTCGTCCGCGAGGCCGCGTGGGGACACTAGATTGAGCCGCGATCGATGATCGACCCGCGCCGCGCGAGACGGTACGACGGACCGGCAGGTCAGGGGGCTGGGCATGGACAGGGACGGTACGTACGGATCGCAGGCACCCGGGAGCGGCCCCGCGCCCGCGGGCACACCGGCCGGTGCCGTGCCGCCGATGCCGCCCGTTCCCGACGGTCCGCCCGGGGCCGCGGGCGTACCTGACGCG
>NZ_JAAGLR010000748.1 GCF_010548245.1 Streptomyces sp. SID11385 | reverse complement strand
CGCCCGCACCCGCCCCGGCAGCACCTCGACGGCGCCCAGCGCGCCCGGGCCCGCCACACCGTCGTCGCCGCCCGCGCGGGCCGGGGACGGCACCAACCGCAAAGGAGTACGTTCATGCGCCATACGCCGACTCTGCCACGCCGCGCCACCGGGGTGACAGCCGCGTGAGCCACCGGTACCTGACCGAGACCACCTGGCGCGAGACCCGCGAGGCCGCCCCCGACGCCATCGCCCTGCTGCCCATCGGCTCGCAGGAACAACACGCCGCCCACCTCCCGCTCGGCACCGACACCCTCCTCGCCGAGGCCGTCACCGAGCGTGCCCTCGCCCACCTCGCCACCCGGGCGGGCGCGGGGGAGCGGGTCCCGCACGTCGTCCGCCTTCCCACGCTCCCGTACGGGCACAGCCCCCACCACCTCTTCGCCGCCGCGCTCACGCTCTCCGCCCGCACCCTCGGCCTCGTGCTCGACGAGATACTCGACTCGCTCGCGGCGACCGGGCACCGCAGGGTCCTCGTCGTCAACGGCCACGGCGGCAACGACGAGATCATGCGCCTCGCCGTGAAACGCTTCGCGCTGCGCGCCGAGGTCACGGCCGCCGCCTGCTCCTACTGGTCGCTCGGCGAAGCGGCCGCGGACGCGGAGCACGCCGCGCTCGTCCCGGGACACGCGGGCTGGTTCGAGACCTCGCTCATGCTCGCCGCACACCCCGAGCTGGTCCGTACTCCCGTCCCCGCCCGCGCCCCCGTGGACCCGCCGCCGCTCTTCGACCGGCCCCCCTACCCGGGGCTCACCGCCGAGCGGCACGGCGAGTGGGAACGCGTCGGCGGCAGCACGGACGACGCCTCGGCCGCCCGGGCGGAGCAGGGGGCCGCACTGCTCGACGCGCGGGCCCGCGCCCTCGCCGAAGCCGTCCTCGCCTTCGACCGCGCGAGCGGCACGGAGACCGGCACGGGCACCGAGACCGGCACAGGCACCGGCACGGGCTGAGCCGCCCGGTACCGCCCCACCGCCCTCACCACCCGCACCACCACCCAGCGAGGAACCCCATGAAGATCACCGGCGTCGACGTCCACGTCGTCAACCTCCCCCTCCTCAACCCCTTCACCTCCTCCTTCGAGACCAAGACGGGCGAGACCCGCACCGTCGTCCGCATCCGCACCGACAGTGGCGTCGAGGGCTGGGGCGAGACGATGTGGGGGCAGCCCGTGGCCGCGCTCGTGCGCGTCCTCGCCGAGGACCTGATCGGCACGAGCCCCTTCGCGCTCGAAGCCTTCCACCGCAAGCAGCACATGGTGCCCTTCTTCCACGGCTACCTCGGCTACGCGGCGCTCGCCGCGCTCGACGTCGCCTGCTGGGACGCGATGGGCAAGGCGACCGGGCAGTCCGTCACCGACCTGCTCGGCGGCCCCGTGCGCACCGAGGTCCCGCTCACCGCGCTCATCACGCGCGCCGACGCCCCCGGCGCCTCGCGCGCCGACCTGCCGGGCGCGCTCGCCGCGCACACCGCGAAGGTCGTCGCCGAGGGCGGCTTCCGCGCCGTCAAGCTCAAGGGCACCACCGACGTCGCCGGGGACGTCGCGATCCTGCGCGCCCTGCGCGCCGAACTCCCCGCGATCGACCTGCGCGTCGACCCCAACGCCGCCTGGTCCGTCCCGGACTCGATCCGCGCCGGGATAGCCCTGGAGGAACTGGACCTGGAGTACCTGGAGGACCCCTGCGTCGGCATCGAGGGCATGAGCCAGGTGCGCGCGAAGGTCCGCATCCCGCTGTGCACCAACATGTGCCTCGTGCGCTTCGAGGAGTTCGCGCCCGCCGTGCGGCTCGGCGCCGTGGACGTCGTGCACGGGGACGTCTACAAGTGGGGCGGCATCGCCGCGACGAAGGCCCTCGCCGCTCACTGCGAGACCTTCGGGCTCGGCATGAACCTGCACAGCGGCGGCGAACTCGGCATCGCGACCGCCGCGCACCTCGCCGTCGTCGCGAGCACCCCGGTCCTCTCGCGCGCCATCGACTCCATGTACTACCTGCACGCGGACGACATCATCGAGCCCCTGACCCTCAGCGGGGGCAGCCTCACCGTCCCCACCGGTCCCGGGCTCGGCGTCACCGTCGACGAGGACAAGCTCCACCACTACGCCGAGGTCAACGCGAAGGAAGGGGACCTGACCCGATGAGCGAGCAGACGACGCGGCACGCCCTGCGCACCGACGCCGCGCCCCCGCCCGCCGGCGCCTACAGCCAGGGCCTCGCGGCGGGCCCGTACGTGTACACCTCCGGGCTCGGCCCGCAGGACCCCGCGAGCGGGGCGGTACCGGAGGGCATCGCGGCGCAGACCGCGCAGGTGCTCGCGAACCTCGCCGCCGTCCTCGCGGCGGACGGCCTCTCCCTCGGCGACGTCGTCAAGGCGACCGTCCATCTCCAGCACCTGCGCCGCGACTTCGCGGGCTTCGACGCCGCCTACCGCGCCGCCTTCGAGACCGCGCGGGGCCCGCTCCCGGTGCGCACGACGGTCGGCTCGGACCTCATGAACATCCTGGTCGAGATCGACGTGGTGGCCCTGCGGCGCACCTGAGCGGGGAGTACGGGCGGGGTGCGGCGCGTCACGCGGGTGCGCCGCCCCCGCCCCGTACCTCCAACGTCTTACACCGGCAGCACGTGTTCCCCGGTCCGGTCCGTGCTCAGGCACAGCGAGCACACGTGCGCCTGGTGCGTCACGCACGCCGTGACGTCGGGGCGCTCGTACTCCCGCGCGCACACGTGGCACGTGTACGGACTCGCGCTCGGGTTGCCGCCCTCGTCCAGGAGCGGTTCCGCGATGCCGTCGTCCGCGCGCCGCAGGTAGTACCTGCCGCGGGTGACCAGGGCCATGACGGGGGTGAGGACGAAGGCGATGACGACGGCGGCGACCGGCGAGTAGGGCTGGAGGGTGTCGCCGAGCGCGTGGAAGTACATCGCGATCGACAGACCCGAGGCCGCGACGAAGGAGACGACGCCGACCGGGTTGACCGCGTAGAGCATCCCGCGCCGGAACTCCGGCTGGAGCGGCGAGAGTTTCAGCACGTACTTGTTGACCATGATGTCGGTCGCCACGGTCACGACCCAGGCGATCGCGCAGTTCGAGTAGAAGCTCAGGATGTCGTTGAGGAAGCTGAACATGTCGGCCTCCATCAGCGCGAGCGCGAAACCGAGGTTGACGAGGACGAAAACCATACGGCCCGGGTACCGGCGGGTCACCCGTGTGAAGGAGTTCGTCCAGGCGAGCGAGCCCGAGTACGCGTTCGTCACGTTGATCTTGATCTGGCTGATCACGACGAGGACGACGGCGAGCGGCACCACGAGCCACGAGGGCATCATCGCCTCGAACGCGCCCCGGAACTGCTGGATCGGCTCGGTCGCGGCGGCGGGGCCCACCCCGGAGAGGATGTACACGGCGAGGAAGACGCCGATCGCCTGCTTGAGCGCGCCGAGCACCACCCAGCCCGGACCGGCCATGACGACGGCCGTCCACCACGCGCGCCGGTTCTTCTCGGTGCGGGGCGGCATGAAGCGCAGGTAGTCGATCTGCTCGCCGATCTGCGCGATGAGCGAGAGGCACACCCCCGCGCCGAGCAGCACCGAGGCCGTGTCGATCCCGCCGTCCCCCGACGTGCCCGCGTACGCGAGGAAGCGGTCCACCGTGCCCGGGTCCTCGGCGACGACGTAGACGAGCGGGCCCACCATGAGCAGGAGCCACACGGGCGTGGTCCACACCTGGAGCTTGCTGAGCGCCTTCATCCCGTAGACGACGAGCGGGATCACCATGCACGTCGACACCAAGTAGCCGAGCCACAACGGCAGATGGAACCCCAGTTTGAGGCCCTGCGCCATGATCGAGCCTTCGAGCGCGAAGAAGACGAACGTGAAGCTCGCGAAGATGACGCTCGTGAGCACCGAGCCGAAGTAACCGAAGCCCGCACCACGGGTGATGAGGTCCAGGTCGAGGTTGTAGCGCGCCCCGTAGTACGCGAGCGGGAACCCCGTCACGAAGATGAGGACGGCCGCGACCCCGATCGCCAGCAGCGCGTTCCCCGTGCCGTGGCTGAGACCGATCCCCGCGCCGATCGAGAAGTCCGCCAGGTAGGCGATGCCGCCGAGCGCCGTCGTCGCCACGACCATGGGCGTCCAGCGGCGGTACGAGCGCGGGGCGAAGCGGAGCGTGTAGTCCTCCAGCGTCTCCCGGACCGCCGCGCCCCCCTGCGGCGCGCCGTCGGGCTCCGGCTCCGCCGCGGCCGGCCGTGACTGCGTGGTGCTCATACGTGCCTCCCAGGGGACGGTGGTGGTGCCGGGCAGGAGGGAGGCTAGGGACGGCGTGTTCCCCGGACGCGCGCGGACGGTGAACGGGGCGTTACGTACGGCTCACGGGCGCCGGGGAGGTGCGGGCGGCCGGACGGGGGAGTGCGGCGCGGCGGGACGCCGGGCTCAGGAGCAGGTACGCGGCACCGCAGGCCGAGAACGCCGCCGTCCCCGCGAAGACCGGGCCCGCGCCCCAGGCACCGATCGCGGCGCCCGCCACCGGGTACGACAGCGGGGCGAGGCCGACCATCGTGAGCATGACGACGGAGGTGACGCGCCCGAGGTAGGCGGGGTCGGCGGCGTTCTGGAGGAGGGCGTTGTTCAGGCTCCCCGCCGTCCCCGCGGCGAGGCCCGTGAGCGCCGCGCACCCGACGACGACACCGAGGACGGGCACGAAGCCGAGCACCCCCGCGCTCGCGCACGCGAGACCGAGCGTCCCGCTCAGCACGAGCCCGGCACGCGGCACCCACCCCACCGCCGTGACGAGCGCCGCGCTGAGAGCGGCACCCGCGCCGAAGGCGCCCACGATCCACCCGTACCCCGAAGGACCCCAGCCGCGCTCGGCGTTGAGGAGGAGGAGACCGACGTTGAGCGTCGAGCTGAGCCCGAGTTCGCACAGCGCGAGGGCGAGGACGAGCGGCCTGACGAGCGGGTGCCGGCGGATGTAGCGCAGGCCGTCGATCAACTCGGCGCGCAGGTCCGTGCGTTCGGCATGTTTCCCCGTCGCGGTCGTCGCCGCCGGGGGACGTATCCGCAGCGAGAACAGCAGCGGCAACGACGCCGCGAAGAGCGCCCCCGCGACGACGAAGGCCACCGGCACCCCGCCGAGCCCCAGCGCGAGCCCCGCGAGCGGCGGCGCGGCGATCTGGCTCAGCCGCATCGCGAGCGACCGCATCCCGATGACCCGCGCGAACTGGTCGGGACGGGTCAGGCGGGGCGGCAGCGCTCCCACGGCGGGCACGAACAACGCGTCCACCGCGCCGAAGACGAGCGCCACGCCCACGAGGAGCCACAGCGCGGGCGAGGTGAGCGCGACGGCCCCGGCCACCCCGAGGACCAGCACGCACCGCACCGCGTCGCTGCCGAGGACGATCCGGCGCGGGTCGAGACGGTCGGCGAGCACCCCGCCGCCCAGCATGAGCAACGCGCGGGGCATGGCCCCCGTGGCCATCACGAACCCCACCCCGGCCGGATCGGCGACCTTCTGCGCCGCCCAGCCCAGCGCCACGAAGTACACGCCGTCGCCGACGAGCGAGGCGGTGTACGCGAGGAGCCAGCGCAGGACGTTGCCGTCGCGGTGCGCGGGGCGGGAGGGGGCGGTGGGGCCCGGCGGGGCGGGGAGGGATGACGCGGGGCCGGCTGGTGCGGGGACGGCCATGACGGGACTCCTCGGGTGCGGCCGGAAGGGATGCGCCGGAAGGGGACGAGCGGGGGAGGGGCGCCGGGGGAGGACGCGGGCTCAGGGGCGGAACGGGAAGCCGTACAGGTGCACGGCGACGTGCTCCCGCCGCTGCCCGTCGCCCGACCGCGCCGCCGTCTTCGACCGCTCGCGCCACCGCGCGGCGAGAGCTTCCAACTCGCGACCCATCTCGGCGAGTTCGTCGGCCGTGAGGTCGATCACCCACTCCGAGGACGTCGCCGCGTCGGACCACTCCGTGCCCCAGGCCGATGCCTGGGCGAGGTACTGCCGGTACTGCTCGAAACGGGTCTCGGCGAGCGTCCGCGTCACGGCCTGCGCGGTGGCCGGCCCCTCAGGCGTCCCGGCGAACTGAGAGTCGCGGAAACCGAATCCGCCTTCGTTCGCCACCCGCCACCAGCGTTCGCGACCGTCCTTCGCGTGCTCGGGGGCCTCCGTCACGAAGCCGTGCTCGGCGAGCTTGCGCAGGTGGTAACTGACCAGCGAGGGAGCTTCGTCGACCTGTTCGGCGAGCTGCGAGGCGGTCGCCGCGCCGGCCGCGTAGAGCAGTCGGTACAGGCGCATCCGCAGCGGATTGGTGAACGCCTTCAGGCGGGCGAGTTCGGTGACTTGCTCGGGGCGGGGGCCGGGGTGGGACGGGTCCTGGTGAGCGGGGTCCTGGTGAGCCGGGTCCTGGTGAGCGGGCATGCGCCGAGTATGGTTCCGCAAGAAAAACTGCGCAACCATTCTTGCGAAATTATTCTTTCGCAATGCTGGAGTGGTGAACCCGCCCCCTGCTTCCCGCCTCCGGCGCCCCGTTGCCCGGCCCTACACCTCCGCCGGGAACTCCACCGCGACCGCGACGCCGGGCCTGTTCATGCGCGGCACCACGCGCCGCGCGAGGTCGGTGAGCCGCACGAGCACGTACTTGCGCGCGAGCGCCCGCCGCGCCGCCCGGCCCTCCGCCTCGTCCAGGACGCGGCCCGTCCCCTCGTACGTGCCGGCGCCGGCCGCGATCCGCCCCCGCACGTCGCAGGCGCGCACGCTCACGCGGCTCGTGTGCCGCAGCCGCTTCACCTTCCCGGCGTGCGCGTCGCTCCACGCCACGAGCCGCTCACCGTCCACGGCGAGCCACACCGGCGTCGCGACGGCCTCACCACTCCTGCGGTACGTGACGAGACTGACGTACTTCGCGGCGGCCAGCTCAGCGGGAACACTCATGCGCGACGCTCCTCGTTCGGGGCTCGTGATCCGGGGCTCGTAAGGGAGACGACTCTACGGGGCGACGGCCCGTATGAGGAGGCGTCGCGCGCCCGCGTCCGCCAACTCTCGGCCCCACGCGCGAGTACGCCCAGGCGTCGACCACGGCGGAGGCCGCTCCCCGGACCGAATCGCCTGGGCCCCGCCACCTGGGCGGACCGGGAGCTGAGCGGTCATGGTGTCGGCCAGTGTTCCCGCCCCGCCTGCGGCTGCGCGAACGCGAACTCGTCGCGGTGGCACGGGGAATGGACGAGGCCGCCGCCCGTTCCTCGGCTACGTGACGATCCCGAAGTCCGCCGCGTCGTTCTCCGCCGCCCTGACCCTCCCGCTCAACGGGTTCGTGACCGCCCTCGACACCTTCGCCCTCGAACGCCGAGGCCTGACAGCTCGCCGTCGCCCGCAGGCCCGCCCGGCGGCCCCCGCGAGAGAAGACCCCGTACGCGGCCCACCCTGAGCGCACCACCACGGCACACCCCACGGGGTGACGGTTTCGAGCGTCACCCCGGGCTCTCGTCTCCCCGGCCCCACCAATATCCGCCCGGCCCGCCACGGGCACCGGTGAACTCGTCTGCCGGGCCTCGCGCTTCAGCACCACGACCTCCCGGGCTCGTCCCGCCGGGTCCCGTCGCGTTCGTTGTCTCCCTATGGAAGACAGGCAAGAGACCTCCGTATCGCGGGCGAAACCTTGCATTCCTGGGTCGAGAGGTCGTACAGGAAATGAATCAAAGGTGAGCGCAGGTGAATACCGCGACTGATGGGGTGTCTGAGATTCCCTTTCCGGCGACCATTGACGGCCCGGTCGGAGCGGTGTTTAAGTGACGCATCCCGATCGGGGACAGTGTCCTCTTATAGGAGACAGCGCAGTGGTCACTCAGATCCTCACCTCATCGCTCAAGACGCTGGAGGTCCTCGCAGCCCTGGCCGACGAGCCGCGAGGCGTGGGTGTCTCCGAGCTCGCCCGGCGTACCGGCGGCAACCGGGGCTATGTGCACCGGCAGTTGGTGACGCTGTGCGCGGGCGGCTGGGCCGAGCAGGCGGAGGACGGGACCTACCGGCTCAGCCTCCGCGTCTCCAGGCTCTCCGACGCCGCGTTCGCCCAGGCCGGGCTCGGTCACCGGGCCACCGCGGCGATGGAGGAACTGGCCGCCCTGGTCGACGAGACGGTGTCCCTGGCCGTGCTCGACGGCGACTCCGCCCGGATCGTGCAGCGGGTCGAAGTGGACCGGCTGTTGCGCGTCGATTCCAGGATCGAGGCCCGGATGCCGATCTCCGACACCGCCTCCGGCCGTGTGCTCACCGCATGGGCGTTGCCACACGACCTGACGGCGCTGCGGGAGGCAGGCGTCCGCACCGCCAGGGACGAGGAACTGGAGCACATCCGGCAGCACGGTTACGCGATCTCGCTGCCGAACCGGCTGGAACCGACGGTCGCCGTGGCGGCGCCGGTCTTCGACGCCAGGCGCCGGGTGATGGCCGCCCTCTCCGTCGTCGGCCCGATGGTCCGCTTCGACGCCGAGGCCGCGGCGGCCGACACCATGGCCTGCGCGGCCCGCGTCACCACGATCGTCTCCGGGAGCAGGTGACGCCGCCGTCCAACTCCTCGCCGCCGTCCAACTCCCCGCCGCCGTCCGACTCCCCGCCACCGGGCCCTGACCGGACTCCGTCCGTCCGCCCTCTGTCCCCCCGTACATGCCGGCCCTCGTCCGCCCGCACACGATCCCACGCGGCGGCAGCCTGCCGCCCCCTGACCGGGGCGTGCCCTCCTCCCCGGCGCACCACCTCGCGACCGGCCCGCGCACCCTGCCGGAGTCACCCCCTCCGCGCGCCCGGCACCGGGCCTTCCCGCGCCCCGCTGTTCTCCCGCTCCCGCCCTGTCCCCCCAGCGCCGGTCGCCCCTCCCGTCGGCGACGGCCACCGGTCGCCCGGGGCGGCACCCCACCGCGTGACCCGCACGAAAGGAACCATCCGTGGCACCACAGCCCAGCCCGGCCGTGCCCGCCGGCCGGCCGGCCGCCGAGCTCATGACCCCGACCGCCCTCTCCTCGTTGCAGGCCGGGCGCCTCTCGTCGGCCCGTTCCCTGGTCAACCGGATGCTCCGCGAAAAATGGCGAGTCGAGCGCCGCTCGCTGACCGTCGAGGAGGACGGAAGCGGCGAGGCCGTCTACCGCATCCACACAGCGGACCGGGTGATGGACTTCGTCGCCTTCGCCTTCCCGCCCTCGTCCCAGGAGCGCACGCTGCGCATCTTCGACCTGGGCTGGGACATGATGGGCGCCCTCCTCGACGGGCCCGCCATGGCCGAGGACATCGAGCACACCCGCAACGAGATGCCGCGCCTCTACCACGGCAGGGCCACCGCGCACACGCTCACCTGGTGCCGCGCCAACCGTTCGCTGCGCGTCTTCGCGCACGTCGTGGAGGCGCTGGCCGCGGGCCGGCAACCCGACACCGTCGCGCTCGCCCGCGTCGGCTACCTCATGCGCAACATCGGTCTCGACGGAAACGGCACCTTCGGCACGCGCACGTTCCTGGCCTACGGCGAGGACCACCCGCTGGCGGTCCCCTACCACGCCCAGCTGCTGTCCGCCTACATGATGCGGGAGCTGAGCGCGGACCTGGTCGAGGCGCTGGCCGCCCGCCGTTCGGACACCGCGGCCGCCCTCGACCCGCGGGTCCGCCGCTTCCTCGGCGTCGGCAACAGCTCCGCGCTCGGCCTGGTCCTCTGGGTCGGCAACCACCCGGTACTGGTGGACCGCTGGATCATGCTGCGCGAGCGGGCCCTGGCCCATGCCCGTGGTCTCTCGGCGGCGCCCGGCACCGCCGTGCGGGACACCCTGGTCGCCCTGCTGGAGCGGGCCGCGCTGTACCACAGCGAAGACGTCAACGAGTACAGCTGTTTCACCCCGGCCGAGCGGATCGTCGCCGACCTGCGACGCGTACACGCCGCGATCCCCGGACGTGCCGCCGCGGCCGCGGCGGAGGGCCGGGTGCCGACGGTGGCGGAGCTGGTCGACGGCGTCGAGGCCGTCTGCGACGAGGCCGCCGAGGTGGTCAACTCCGTGCTCACCGAACTCGACCCGGAGGAGTCCGACCGGCTCGCGGCGGGACTCACGGTTGACGAAACGTTTCGCCGAGACGGTTCGGCGGCCGTCGGAGAGCTTCGCGCGCTGCTCGCCGAACGGTACGCCTGGGCCCTCGCCGTCGACCGGTCCGCACCGGGTGCGGTCGCCAACACCTGGTACAAGTCCCGGTCGGCCGAGGAACCCCGGTGCGGCGCCACCTCCGAACTGCCCGAGGGCACCATCGACCTCACCGTGGACGTGCCCGGCATGGTCCAGCACCTCGACGGCGTACTCGCCGCCGAAGACCCCGCGCTGCCCGTCGGACGCCTCCTCGCACGCCGTCCCGAACTGCGGGGAGCCGTCGAACGCCTCCAGTCCCTCGCCGGGCACGCGTACGCCGTCCCGCACGCCAACATCCGCGATGCCGCCTTCGTGCCCGCGCGGATCATCCGCCTGGCGAACGCGGCCCTCTACGGCCTGGAACGCACCAAGGACTACCTGGGCCGCGACCTGCGCGGCGTGATCTTCCAGGGCGCGCCCACCGCGGCCGACCTGGGCACCGACGCCGCGGGCCCGTGGTTCTGGCCGGCCGTACCGCGCCCCGCAGACTCCCTCGTCCTCGAAGCCCCCGTACCCGCCCCCTCGAACGGAGCCGCCCGATGACCCCCGCCACGCTCGCCGGCGAACCCGGGAGCGACAGCACCGCCGACCGCCTGGGCCGCACCTGGCAGAACGCCTCCGACGCCGAGACCCTCCGGCTGTCGCTGCGTGAACTGCGCCTGATCAGCGAGCGGTTGCTCCAGGCCCAGGGCCTCGCCCTCGGCGCCGTCCCCGCCGTGCGCGACCTGGTGCTGCACGCCCAGGCAGCGGGGCTGCCCGCTCTGCGGTTCCTCTCCGAGGGGCTCAGCGCAGCCGACCGCGCCGGCTCCGGCCGGGTGGAGATCGCCGCCGAGGCCCCGGGCGCGCTCGTGGCCGACTGCCTCGGCCAGAGCGCCCTCGTCGTCGCCCCCGCGCTGCTCGACCTGCTCCAGTCCGAACCCGGGGAGCGCGTCGCCCTGTGGGCCGGGCGCGTCGAACACGTCGGCCTCGCCGCCGTCCTGGAGCACCAGGGCACCGACCGCGGGGTGGTCCTCACGGTGCGGCCCGCCCCCTCGGCCGCCGCACCCGCCGCCGGTCTGCCCCCGGTGCCGGACGGCCTGGCGGGGGACGGCGTACTCCTCGTCATGGAACGTCGCGCGCCCGAACTGCCCGACGACCCCGAACTGCTGCGCCTCCTGCCGCTCGTCGGCTCGCTGCCCGCCGCCCGCGCGGTGCACACAGGCGTGGAGACCTCCGCCGCCCTGTGGTGGTCGCTGTTCGAGGACTCCGCACGCGCGCTGTCCACCGAGTCGGTGACCTCGCTCCAGCACGCCGGAGCGACCGCCGTCGACGAGAACGGCGTGATCGAACCCGACCTCACCGACGACGTTGACTTCGTCGGCGTCACGGCCAAGAAGGAGCAGGAACAGCGATGAACATCGACGGACTCGAGTGCGGCGTCTTCAACCGGACGGTCTTCGAGGAACTGCGCGCCGGGCGCGTGGACTGCGTGACGAACACCATCGCGTTCTGGGAGAACGCGGCGGAGACCATGCAGGCCCTCGCCGACTGGTACGGCATGGAACGCGACAACGCGGACCTCGTACGGATCGCGTACTCCACGGCCGACATCGAGGCGGCGGCCGCCGAAGGCCGTACCGCCGTCCTCATGGGGACCCAGAACGCCTCCCCGATCGAGGACCGGCTCGACTACATCGAGCTGTTCGCCCGCATGGGCCTGCGGGTCATGCAGCTCACCTACAACATTCAGAACACCCTGGGCGCGAGCTGCTACGAGACCACCGACGCGGGGCTGACCCGCTTCGGCCGCAACGCCGTCGAGGAGATGAACCGCTGCGGCATCGTCGTCGACTGCTCCCACGTGGGCGACCGGACGTCCTACGACGCCATCCACGCCTCGGCCGTCCCGGTGGCGATCAACCACGCCAATCCGCGCGAGTTCTTCGACCACGCCCGCAACAAGCGGCCCGAGGTCATCGACGCGCTCGCCGAGCGCGGCGGGGTGCTCGGCCTGACGATGTACCCGAACATCGCCGGTGAGTGGTGCGAGAGCGTCGAGAGGTGGTGCGAGCTCGTCGCCCGCACCGTGGAGCGGATCGGTGTCGACCACGTCGGCGTCGGTTCCGACCTCGGACGCTTCCTCACCGAGGAGCACATGGTGGAGATGCGCAAGGGGCACTGGACGCGCGGCCCGGAGTACGGGGCGGGCAAGCCCGGACAGTCCCCGGTCGTGCCGGACCCGGAGTGGTTCCGGACAGCGGCCCAGTTCGGCAACATCCCCGCCGGGCTGGCCGGGGCGGGCTTCTCCGACACGGAGATCGAGAAGCTGTGCGGCGGCAACTGGCTGCGCCTGTACCGGCAGACCATCGACGTGGACCTGCGAGGCGGCCGGGTGGCCGTACCCGTGACCGCCTAGACGCGCGGGCCCGGCGGGGCAGACCCGCCGGGCCCGCGGACCCGCCGCTCCGGTACCGCCCCCGCCGTACGCACCCGGTGCCCGCCCCGCCCCGGGACGCCACCAGGAGTGACCTCCCCCGGCTCCTCCTTGCCCGTCTCTCCGAGTGGAGACCCCCGATGCCCCACCACCCCCCGCCGCCCGGCCCCCGGCGGCGCACGCTGTTCGCCCTCGCCCTGGCCTTTGCCCTGACGGTTTCGCTCACCTCCTGCGCGCGTTCCGGAGTCTCCGCCGAGGCGGCGAGCCGCACCCTGGTCGTCGATACGGCGTTCAACGCCAAGTCCATCGACCCGGCGCGCGTCTACCAGCCGACCGACTACCTCGTCGACCACGCCCTGTACGAGACGCTGACCACCTACCGCGGCAAGGACCTGCGCACGCCCAAGCCCGGCCTGGCGACGTCCTGGTCCAACTCGCACGACGGGCAGTCCTGGACGTTCACGCTCCGCGAGGACGCCCGCTTCTCCGACGGCAGCCCCGTGGAGGCGAGCGACGTCGTCTTCTCCTTCGACCGGCTGCGCCACGTCGACGCCAGCCCCGCCTATCTGATGGCCGGGATCACCGCGAAGGCCGAAGACGCCCACACTGTCGTCCTCACCACCGACTCACCCCGCGCAGACGTGCCCGCGATGCTCGCCACCCCCCAGTTCGGAGTGGTCAACGCCGACGTGGTGCGCGCGCACGGCGGCACCGACCGGAAGGACGCGGTCACCAAGGACAAGGCCGAGACCTGGCTGAACACCCGGTCAGCGGGCTCGGGGCCGTACCGGCTGAGGAGTTACAGCAACTCCTCGCAGATCGTCCTGGAGGCCAACCCGGAGTACGCCGGTGACGCACCGGCCTATCCCCGGGTGATCATCCGGAACGTGCCCTCCGCGCAACAGCAGTTGCTCGGGGTGCAGTCCGGCGACTCGCAGATCGCTCTCGACATCTCGGCGTTGCAGACCAAGGGCCTGCACGACGACGGCCTCGTCGTCGACGACAGCAGGGCGGCCGAGGTGCTCTACCTGGCGGTCAGCCGCGCGAAGAACCTCCCCACCGCGTCCGCCGACGTGCGGAAGGCGATCCGGCTCGGCATCGACTACAAGGGCCTCGTCGAGATCGCCGGTCCCGGCTCCACCCAGGCAACCGGCATCCTGCCGACCGTCTTCACCGGGGGCCTCGGCAAGGCGGACGCCGCCGCGTACGACCCCGGGGCGGCCCGCGCCCTCGTCACCAAGGCCGAGAAGGAACAGGGCCTGAGGAAGATCGAGCTTACCCTCGACTACGCCAGTGACTACCACCGGCTGGCCGGCCTCGACTACGGCGTACTGGCCCAGCGCGTCCAGAACGACCTGGGGAAGATCGGCATCACGGTCACGCTCCGGCCCTCGCCGACATCGACCTCCCTCCAGCGGTACGTGGACGGCGAGACACAACTCGCCCTCTGGTCCTACCCGCCGGACTATCTCGACCCCCAGAACATCCTCGGATTCGCGCCCGGCGACTTCCTCTCCAAACGGGTGCACTGGCCCGCGAAGGACGCCCCCGCACTCGGCGCCCTCACGAAGGCGGCCTACCGCGCGGTCGACGAGCGCGACCGGCTCACCGCCTACACGGCCTGGAACCGCGCGATGAACGAGGACGGCCCCTTCGTCCCGCTGCTGGAGCCGAACTTCGTGACCGTCGCCTCGTCCGAGGTCACGGGACTGGTCCGCAACCCGCTCTACTACCTCGATCTGGCCGCGCTCGGCCGCTCGGAAGGGTGACCCATGACCGAGACCGACCCCGGCCCCGTCCTCGCCGGACCGGAACCCGCATCGGTGGCCCCGCCGGCTCCCGCCGGGGCCTCCCGCCGCAGGATGCCGCCCCTGCTGGCGTACGCACTGCGCCGCGTCGCCTCCTCGGTGCTGATCGTCTTCGGCGTCACCCTGGTGACCTTCCTGCTCAGCTCCGTCGTCCCGGCGGACCCGGCCACCGCCAACCTCGGCCAGCGCGCCCTGGACGATCCCGGCATCGTCGCCCGCTACCGCGCCGAACAGGGACTCGACCGGCCGTTGCCGGTGCAGTACGCCTCCTACCTCGGCAACCTCCTCACCGGGGACCTGGGCATCTCGCAGCAGACCCAGCGCCCGGTCCTCGACGACCTCGCCGAGAAGCTCCCCGCCACCCTCGAACTGGTCGTCGTCGCCACCGTGATGGCCCTGGTCGTCGGTGTACTGCTCGGCGTGCTGGCCGCGAAGGGACGCGGCGGACACCTCGACCGGATCTCCCGCACCCTGTCGCTCACCGGGGTGTCCCTGCCGACCTTCTGGATCGGCATGGTCGCCGCCGTGCTCTTCGTCAAGAACCTCGGCGTCCTGCCCGGCTCCGGCCGGCTCGCCCCCGCCCTCGACCCACCCCACCGGATCACCGGCTTCTACACGGCCGACGCCCTGCTGACGGGCGACACGGACGCCTTCGCGTCGGCCGTCGCCCATCTCGTCCTGCCCGCCTCGGTCCTCGCCCTGTCCGTCGTCGGCATGGTGCTGCGATTCACCCGCAGCGCGGTGCTGGAGGCGCTGTCGTCCGACTTCGTCAAGGCCGGGCGCGCCAAGGGACTGCGGGGGAGCGGCGTCCTGTGGGGCTACGCGGTGCGCTCGGCGTCCGGCCAGCTGATCACGGCCACCACCCTCTCCTTCAGCCTGCTGCTCGCCGCGACCGTCTACATCGAGCAGCAGTTCTCCTGGAACGGCATCGGCCAGTACGCCTTCCGCAGCTCGACCAACCTCGATCTGCCCGCGGTGATGGGCGTGTCCATCCTCATCGCCCTGGTCTTCGTCGTGGTCAACCTGGTCGCCGACCTGCTGTACGCCGCCTTCGACCCGAGGATTCGCCTCTCATGACCGCTCCTTCCCCTCCGGTCACCGCACCGGGCCACCGCACGGGACGGGTGACCGGCGCCTGGCGCTGGGCACGCCGCAACCCCGCGCAAGGCGTCGCCGTCGGCGTGCTGCTCCTGTGGGCGGTCGTCATCGTCCTCGCCCCCGTCCTCGCCCCGTACGACCCGCTCGACCAGAGCGCCGTGCCCCTTGAGGGTGCCTCGTCGGCCCACTGGCTGGGCACCGACCCCGCCGGGCGCGACGTGCTCTCCCGGGTCCTGTACGGCGCCAGACTGTCCGTACCGGTGGGCCTGCTGCTCATCGCGGTGACCGCCCTGATGGGCACGGTCGTCGGTCTCGTCGCGGGCTTCTTCGGCGGCTGGGTCGACGAGGTCCTGATGCGTGTCACCGATGTCGTCTTCGCCTTCCCGGTCATCATCCTGGCGATGGCGGTGGCCGCCTCTCTCGGCCCGTCCCTGCCCAACTCCGTGCTCGCGGGCGCCCTCGTCTGGTGGCCCGGATACGCACGCACCGTGCGCTCCGCCGTGCTCTCCCTGCGCGAGACGGACTACGTGCTCGCCAACCGGCTCGCCGGGGTCGGCTCGGTCCGTTCCATCCTCGTGGACGTGGTGCCCGGCATCGCCGGCTCGCTCCTCGTCCTGGCCGTGTTGGACGTCGGCGGTGCGATCCTGCTGCTCGCCGGGCTGTCCTTCCTCGGGCTCGGCGCCAGACCACCGGCCGCCGAGTGGGGATCGATGATCTCCGAGGCGTCCCAGTACTTCAACCAGTGGTGGCTCGCGGTCGTCCCCGGCCTCGCCATCGTCACGGTCGTGGTCGCCTTCAACGTCCTCGGCGACGCCCTGCGCGACCGGCTCGACCCCAAACTCACGACGGCTGGAGAACGATGATGAGCGGGGACCGGACCCTCGACGCGCGCACCCCTCTGGACACCCGCGCGGGTACGGGCACGGCGCGCACGGGTACGACGGAAGCGGGTACGGCCGTCGAGCCTCTGCTGCGCGTACGGGACCTGACGGTCACCCTGTCCCGGGCCGGGCGCGAGGTCCGCCTCGTCGACGGCGTCGGCCTGGAGGCCCGCCCCGGCGAGGTGCTGGGCATCGCCGGGGAATCCGGCAGCGGCAAGACCGTGACCGGCATGACCCTGGTCGGCCTCGGACCCGACCGGGCCACCGTCACCGGCTCGGTCCGCTTCGACGGCCGGGAACTGGTCGGACTCCCCGACAAGGAGTGGGGGCAGGTGCGCGGGCGGGACATCGCGGTCGTCTTCCAGGACCCGTCCTCCGCCCTGCACCCCATGCTCACCGTCGGCCGGCAGCTCACCGACCACGTCCGCCGCCACCAGGGCATCAGCCGCAAGCAGGCGGCCACCCGTGCGGCGGAACTGCTCGACATGGTGCGCATCCCCGGCGGGGCCTCGGCCGCCGCGCGCTACCCGCATCAGTTCTCCGGCGGCATGCGCCAGCGCATCGCCCTCGCCTCCGCCCTGGCCTGCGGTCCGCGCCTGCTCATCGCCGACGAACCGACCACCGCCCTCGACGTCACCGTCCAGGCCGGAATCGTCGAACTCCTCGACGAACTGCGACGCGAGACGGGGATGGCCGTCGTCATGGTCACCCACGACCTCGGCGTCCTGTCCTCCGTCGCCGACCGGATCGCCGTCTTCTACTCCGGCCGCGTCATCGAGACCGGCACCGTCTCAGAAGTCATCGGATCGCCTCAGCACCCCTACACGCAAGGCCTGTTGCAGGCCCTGCCGCACGCCTCGCTCGGCGAGCGCTCCGCGGTCGGGCACGCCGTGCCGCTGCGCCCCATCCCCGGTTCGGCCCCCGCCGCCGACGCGCCGGTGCCGGGCTGCCCCTTCCACCCGCGCTGCTCGTCGGCGATCGACGGCTGCGACCGCGTCCGCCCGGTGCCGGTCACCATCGGCCCCGCCCGCACGGCCGCCTGCGTACTCGCCGAGCCCGGCGTCGTACGCCCCGCCGCGGCCCCACCGACTCCCGGCCCCCTCCCCGCGGCCGGCACCCCCGCGAGGAGGAAGGCATGAGCGTGCCCGCAGACCACACCGCCGCACCGCTGCTCCGCGTCGAGAACGTGGTCGTCGAGTACTCGCGCAAGGGGCTGCCCCCGATGCGTGCCCTGGCCGGCGTCGGCCTGGAGATCGCGCCCGCCGAAGTCGTGGGCATCGTGGGGGAGTCCGGCTGCGGCAAGTCCACCCTGGCCCGGGCCGTCACCGGTCTCGCCCCGGTGCGGTCGGGCGCCGTCGCCTTCGACGGCACGCCGGTCGGCGCCATGGGGCGCCGCCGCCGCGCAGCGACCCTGTTGCCGCTGCAGATGGTGTTCCAGGACCCGAACGCCTCGCTCAACCCCCGGCGCACCATCAGCGCGCAGATCCAGGAAGTCGTGACCGCCCGCGAGCGCGCGCGGGGCACCGGACGCGGCCGACGCGACCCGGAGACCGCGCGCGAGGCCGTCGAGGCGCTGCGGCGGGTCGGCCTTCCGGACGGGGCGGCGGACAAGTACCCGCACGAGCTCTCCGGCGGCCAGCGGCAGCGGGCCGCGATCGCGAGGGCGCTCGCCTCCCGCCCGAAGATGATCGTCGCGGACGAGCCGGTGTCGGCCCTCGACGCCTCCGCGCAGGCGGCGGTGGCCAATCTGCTGCGCGACCTGTCGCGCGAGGAAGGCATCGCGCTGGCGTTCATCTCGCACGACCTGGCGGTGGTCGGCGCGCTCGCCGACCGGGTGGTCGTCATGTACCTGGGCCGTGTCGTCGAGACGGGCACCGTCGACCGGATCTTCAACGCGCCGCGGCACCCCTACACCCGGGCCCTGCTCGCCGCCGTGCCCGTACCGGACGGCACCGGGTCCCGCCCGCGGGCGCTGACCGGCGAGGTACCCGACCCGGGCAGCCCCCCGCCCGGCTGCCGCTTCCACCCGCGCTGCCCGCTGTCCGTCGACCGCTGCCGCACGGACGAGCCCGTTCTGCTGGGCGTACCGGGCACGACGGGGGAGGCCGAGGTGGCCTGCTGGGTCGCGCAGGCGCAGGTACCGGAGGCGGTCTGAACGCGCGACACCACGCCGCGGGCCCGCCGCCCTGCGCGGGCCAGCGGCGGAGGCTCAGAACCGGCTCGGGCGATGGTGCCCGCGCCGGGCCGCGACTGCGAGGGCTGCTCCGGCGGCACGGGCTGACGCCGGCCGGCCTCGCCTAGGGGAGACTCGTTGTAGGCTGGCGAAACAGCCCTTGACCTGCGAAAGCGCAGGCAGGGAGCCTACTGGTGGGAGTACCCCGATGCTGCGAACCATGTTCAAGTCCAAGATTCACCGGGCGACCGTCACGGAGGCCGACCTGCATTACGTGGGGTCGGTCACGGTTGATGCCGATCTTCTGGACGCCGCCGACCTGCTCCCCGGCGAGCTGGTCCACATCGTCGACATCACCAACGGCGCCCGCCTGGAGACGTACACGATCCCGGGCGAACGCGGTTCCGGTGTCATCGGGATCAACGGGGCCGCCGCGCACCTCGTGCACCCCGGGGACCTCGTCATCCTCATGTCGTACGCGCAGGTCGACGACGCCGAGGCGCGCGCCCTCGTGCCGCGCGTCGTCCACGTCGACGCCGGCAACAAGATCGTCGCCCTCGGCAGTGATCCCTCCGCGCCCGTCCCCGGCACCGCCTCGCGCCGCAGTCCGCGCGCCGTCCCAGGCCCCGCGCACGTCTGAGCCGCGCGACCGTCGCCCCCGCCGCAAACCTGGCGGGGGCGGCCCTCAGGCGGGGATCGAGGGCTCCCCGTACCGGACGGCGAGACAGGCGATGTCGTCGTCCAGATTTCCCCTGCTCTGCCCCAGCAGCGCCCGGTGCAGGCGCCGCAGCAGTTCCTGCGGCATCGAACCCGCCGGTACCCGGCCCGCCCACCGCTCCAGCGGGAAGAACGCCCCGCCCGGGGCCCGCGTCTCCGTCACCCCGTCCGTGTACAGCAACAACGTGTCCCCGGGCCCGAACGGCACTCGTTCCACCGTGTACGTGGGGCCGAGGATCTCCGCGAGGTTGATGGGCGGGGACGCGGTGCGCGGATCGAGGCTGCGCGGGACGCCCTCGTGGAAGAGCAGTGCGGGCGGATGCCCGCAGTTCAGGAACGACAGGTGCCTGCCCTCGTGCGGGATCTCCACCAGGATCGCCGTCGCGAACTCCTCCGTGCCCGAGCCCGCCCGCGAACGGCAGTAGCGGCCCATGCTCGTGTCCAGGCGCTCCGCCACCTCGCCGAGGTCCCGCGCCTCGTACGCCACTTCGTGGAACGAGCCGAGCAGCGCGGCGGCGACCCCCACCGCCGGCAGCCCCTTGCCCCGTACGTCCCCGAGCAGGAGCCGCAGCCCGAACCGCGTGTCCGCCGCCGCGTAGAAGTCCCCGCCCACCTTCGCGTGCGGCGCCGCCGCGAGGTACAGCGTCGCGATCTCCAGGTGCGCGACGCGCCGCGCCACCGGGCGCAGCAGCACCTCCTGCGTCGTGTTCGCCACCGCCTCCACCTCGCTCAGCGTCCGTTCCCGCTGGGTGCGCAGATGACTCGCGTACGCGGCGGCGAGCGCCACCGCCGCGATCGCGCCCGCCGTGAACATCGAGTCGTTGTCGTTCTCGAGCACCGCGTACGCCAGCACCGCGAGCGCGCACACCCCGCCGAGCAGCAGCGTCCCCCGCACCCGCCACAGCGAGGCCGCGAGCGCGGGCGCCACCACGAGCAGCCGCGTGAAGGGAAGCTGGGGCGGCGTCAGCACCGCCACGAGACCGATCGCCACCGTCAGTACCGCGGGGGCCAGGAGTACCGGGTCCCGTCTCCACGCCGCGACCCACTTCGCTCCCGCACCCAGAAAACGCATGAAAGGGATGGTAGGGAATCAAACGCCCGGGCTCGGGAGACGCGCGCGCCGCCCCCGTCCCGGCCTCTCCCCGCTCGCGTGCCGTATCCCCGTCCCGGCCTCTCCCTGCCCATGCAGCCGTCCCCGCCTCTCCACGCTCCGCCCCGGCGCCCCTCACCTCGGCCGCGCCGACCACCCCTCAGCCCGCCGCGTCCCCCGGCTCCGCGGCCTGCCGCAGCGCGCACCGCCACACGACCGCGCGGGCCCGCCCGCCCG
>NZ_JAAGLR010000717.1 GCF_010548245.1 Streptomyces sp. SID11385 | reverse complement strand
GCCCGGCACGCGGGCCGGGCGGGGTACGCGGGCCGGGCGGGCCCCGCTGGCGCACGGGGCCCGGTGGCGCACGCGGATTCGCCGGCCGCGGGTCTCGCGCAGTGCGGCGAGGAGCTTCCCGAACCCAGGGCTCCGCGCCGTGCCCTCACCGCACCACTGCGCGAACGGGCGTCCGCCGCACGGGAAATGCCCGACTCGACCTCATGTTCCACGTCCGACCGCGTCCATGAGAACGACGTAAGTGGCCAGGCCGACGGTGGTGAGCCAGTTGTGTCCGCACGTCGCGGACGCCCTTCGGAGGTTCTCAGCGGTCAGCCCGAACTGCGCCGGCCCCTGAAGCGCGCCCGCCCCGGCAGGAGCAGGAGCAGGAGGCTCCAGTACTGCGTCACCGGTACGGCGAGGGCGACGGCGAACGCGACGACCACGGCGACGACGTTGATGCGGCTGTCGGTGTACAGGTGCGCGATCCTCCGGCGCATCTCTTCCTCGTCTCCGGCGACCATGACCGGGTTGCCCTTGAGGATCTTCAGCATGGCCAGTCGGCACAGCATGCCGACCAGGAGCACGGCGTAGTAGAACGCCGCCACGAACCGGTCGCCGCCGCCGAAGGCGCCGATCATCTCCGTCGGGAGCGGGAGCACGACGACCGACAGCAGCCACCCCATGTTCCACACCGTCAGGGAACGGGTGATCTTGTCGACCGTCGAGAAGGCCCGGTGGTGCTCCCGCCAGATGTTCGCGATGACCGCGAAGCTGAGCAGAAAGCTCCAGACCTGGTCGAGGTGACCGGTGATCACCTCGCGGGCGCCCTCGTGGGCGGACGCGGCCTCGGGGACGAGGTCCACCAGCGGCAGGATCAGCAGGGTGATGGAGATCGCCGTCACCGCGTCGGTGAACAGCACCAGCCGCTCCCCCGAGACACCCCCCTCGATCCTGTCCGGCGCGGCGGCCGACGCCCCTCCGGGGTCGCCCCCGCTCGTCCCGGTCCCGCCGCCGACGCCTCTGGCACTCACGTCTCCGCACCTCTCCTCGGTCTGCCCACCGCACCTGCCGTCGCCGGGGCGCGGGTGAGCGAACGTTCGCATCATCTAGGGGTTGTTCAGGTTCGATCTCGCGGGAACTCCCGCTACGCGCACGTCCGCCGACGCCTCGGCCGGCCGGACCACTTCCGCCGTCAGCCGGGGGCGGCCTCGCGCGGTCGGACGCCTCCGGGCCGTCGACGGTACGGAGCACGCCCTATCTCCAGCAGGGACAAGGGCAGCGCCAGGCCGGGCAGGGCGCCGACGGGGAGCCCGGGGAAGGGGCATTCGCAGGACCCGCGTCGACGGCGGCTACCGCGGGCACCCCGCCGAGTCGTCGTGCGCCGCCCGGTCCGACGGACCGGTGCAGCGGCCGATCGCGGTGCCGGTCACCCGGCCGTAGCCCCTTCGACAGCGGCTGCCGCCTTCTCCAGGATGGCCGGATCGAACAGCGTGCCGGGGTGACGCAGCATGTAGGACACGTTGTTGAACGCTCCTGACACGGCCGGGTCGACCAGGGCGGCACGGACGATCTGTTCCATGACGCGGCGCTGCCGCCGCACCTCCTCCGGTACCTCGGTCCCGTTCTCGGCGTCGATGCGGGCGGCGTCTCCTCCCGCGGACACGGCCCAGGCCGCGTCGACGACCACCTGCTGAAGACGGAAGAACTCCGTGGCCGCCTCGCCGGGATCGGCGCCGCTGTCGAGGTAGGAGGCCAGGCAGGAGGCGTGCAGAGCGGCGGAACTCATGCCCTGGCCGTAGACCGGGTTGAACGACGCCACGGCGTCGCCCATGCCGACCAGCCGCGCCGGCAGGCGGCCGGCCTCGGTGAAGTGGCGACGCCTGCTCTCGGCCTGGTGGTACGGCACCACGTCCCGCGTGACGTCGCCGCTGGTGATGTCGCCGAAGATCGCGGGCAGCAGGGCGCAGTTCGCGCGGAACTCGTCGATCGTCCTGCCGGGCCGCTCGTCGCCGTAGCCCATCAGCATGACGAGCCACTGCTGCCCTTCGGTCGCGGTCGCCGCCGCCACGGACACCCCGCCCGACGGGTACTGCGGTGTGAACAGTTGCAGCACGGTCGCTGTTTCCAGCTCCGCGAGCTTCGCCGGGCGCTCGAACAGGGCGGTCGCGTAGTTGACCGGTGCTTCCAGCCGTTCGAGCCGGGGCTGGTCGTAACCGTCCTGCGCGAGCCAGTTCGACAGCCTGCTGGAACGTCCCATCGCGTCCACGGCGAAGTCCGCCGCGATGACCCCCTCCGCCCGTTCTCCCCGGCCGCCTGTCCCGGTCCCGGCGAAGCGCACGCCGGTGACGGCGCCGTCGTCGTATCGCAACCCGGTCGCCCGCGCCCGCAGGACCGAGACGTTGGGCAGGGCGGTGACCCGGTCCCGGACGAGGGTTTCCAGCAGAGGACGCCCGATGGCGAGGAAGCGGTGGTCCACGCCGTCCCGCACCTGGCGGACGTCGTCGTGGCCGACGAACTGCTTGTCGGGTCCGACGAGCGACGCGCCCCGGTCCTGCGCCTCCCGCGAGACGCCGGGAAGCCACCGTTCGACCCACAGCCGGCCGGCCGGCAGCAGGGTGTGCACCTGCTGGTCCTGGGGTACCCCGGGGCGCGGCCCGGCCTCCTTCGGCAGGTCGTCGGGCTCGACGATGACGACCTTGCGCGCGCGGTCGGAGAGCACCCGTGCCGCGAGGAGCCCCGCGATGCTTCCGCCCATCACGCAGGCCGTGTCGAACAGGACGGGTGCGTCGTGCGGCGGCTCGGCGCCGACGAGACTCTCGAAGAGGGTCAGCACGGATTCGGGCACCGGAAACTCCAGTCGGTGGGTGGAACGGACCTGGACCGGCGAATCAGCGTCCAGGCAACTGGAACAAGGACCCGGAGATCCGGCGGAACCCGCTCGTCCCCGAGGAGAGCGGACGCCGCCCGCCCATGCTCACAGGACCCGCGCGCCGGCGACTTGTACCGGACTGCCCCTCGCGTTGTACTTCCGTGCCATCCGTGTCCGCGCGGTGAGCCCGGCCGCGGGCGGTGGCCCAGGGGCCGGGTACCTTGATCCGGATGAGCACCGAAGTCAGCGCGTCCCGTTGGCGGATCGGGGACCCCGCGACGCCCGTGGTCGACATCACCGTGCCGTATGCGAACGAGAACCGGGACCGCGTGCTGCTCGGGGAGTGGCGCCGGCAGGGCGGCGAGCGGGTGCCGGCGCCGCCCATGCGGCTGCCGCGGCACAGCGAAGGGACGTACCGCGCTCGCATCTGGAAGCAGAACCTGCTCGACTTCTTCCTTGAGGACCAGTACAGCGACGCCGTCGCGGGGAGCACCGGTGGCCCGGGCGGGCACCTGGAGGACCGGATCGTGACGAGCGTGACGCTCAGCGGTGAGTGGCGCTTCGCCACCGGGGGGCGGCGAGCCACGGCGGCGGCCGGAATGCTGTGTGTGCGAAGGAACGAGGACCCGTGGGACTTCGAGATCGCCAGTGGTACGCGTGCGATCACCCTGGTCCTTCCCGCGAGCGAGATACGGTTCCCGGTGAACACGCGGGCGGTCACCGCGGAACAGTCGTCGCCCGCCGCGGCTCTTCTGCTCGCCCAACTGCGTCTCTGGGCGGAACTGGCGGACAAACTCGGTACCGCTGCCACGGGTGCGACCCGCAACGCGACCCTGGAACTGTTCAGAGGACTGATGAACGACCAGGTCATCGACGACGCGGAGTTCGCCCCCGCGCTCCTCAGGGCGGCGATGGACCACATCGAGAGCCGGCTGCTCGCCGACCACGACCTCAACCCCCGGGGGATCGCGGCGGCCCTGAACGTGTCCGTCCGCACCCTCTACCGGGCATTCGCCCGAGGGGCCATGTCGTCGGTCATGGGATACGTGCGCGAACGCCGTCTCGAACGCGCCAGGGCGGAGTTGATCTCGACACGCCTGACCGTGGCCGAGATCGCCGCGCGCTGGCACTTCGCCGACAGCAGCCATTTCGTCAAGGCGTACGAGAAACGGTTCGCCGAGGCTCCCAGCGCGAGGCGGTAGGACTTTCCGGCTGAGAGGCGGGACGGGCCCTGCTTCCCGTCGGGTGGTCCGGGCCGCGGGCCGTCGAGGACTCGGCTCACGCGGCGGTGCTACGAGCCCGAGGTTCGCGTGGAGCGGGGAGTGCACCGCCCCGCGCTTCCAGCCGCCTCACCAGGGGAGTGACCGGACCGGCGCCCAGACCCGTGCGGCTCGCAGCGCATGGGCTGTTGAGGCCGGGGCGCTGGGCGGTCGTGTCCCCGGACGGACTTCGCCGCCGGCTTCGGCGTTCTGCGTGGCTTGTCGCGTGGCGCACGCCCCCGGTGGAGTTGGCCGCTGGAAAGGTTGCCCACGACGCGAAGCGATGGGCAGGGGGCCGTGAGCCGCCTGTCGGCCGACGCGCGGGGCGGCTCAGCCGTGTGTGCGGGCTGGTGGGCCGATGACGGTGGTGAGCTGGAGTTTGGTCTCGTCCTCGCTGCCCGGGGCGGCGGTCATGATGACGATCTTGAGCTCGGTGTCGCCGTCGGTCAGGACATCGCAGTCCACCGTGACGGGGCCGACGGACGGGTGGTCGACCGTCTTGCGGATCTCGCGGTTCGCGGTCACCTTCCCCGTCGCCCACAGCTGGGCGAACCTCTCGTTGCCCGCGTCGAGGTCGCGGACCAGCGCGGCCAGGCGGCTGTCCCTGGGGAAGCGGCCGGTGGCGCGGCGCAGGTCGGAGACGAGGGCGGCGTCGGTGGTGCCGGGGTCCGTGTCGGTGACCGGCCACCGCACGAGGGGGGTCTGACCGGTTCCCACCGGGAACCTGTCGCGGGCGAAGTTGCGCATCCGCGGCGGCGAGGCCAGGGGGTCGCCCAGCAGGGCGGCCCACCCCTGGTTCCACCACACCAGTTGCCAGTCCGCCGCGAACACGGCAACCGGTACGTCCGCGAGGCGGGCGAGCACTCGTCGCATACCGGACGGGAGATGGTCTCGGATCGTGCCGTCCGTCGGCGGCACGATCCGGGCCAGCCGGTAGAGGTGGTCCCGCTCGGCGGTGGACAGCTGGAGGGCGCGTGCCAGGGACGCCACCACCGACGCCGAGGGTGTCGTGGCGCGCCCCTGCTCCAGACGCACGACGTAGTCGACCGACACTCCGGCCAGGTCGGCCAGTTCCTCGCGTCGCAGCCCGGCGGCCCGGCGCTTGCGGACGACCGGCAGCCCGGCGGCCGACGGGGTGAGCCGGTTCCGCCACGTGCGGATGGCCGCGCCCAGTCCGGCCCCGTGGGGTGTGGTCGTCATGCTTTTCATCCTCCCGCATCCCCGGTCCGGTGCGGGGGCGCGAGGGTGGTACTGGTCTTCCCACCGTCGAAGCGTCCCTGGTTCGGCTCCTTCGTCCCGGCGACCATCGAAGGCATGACGATCACTTTCATCACCGGGGCCAACAAGGGCATCGGCCGCGAGACCGCCCGCCGCCTTGCCGCATGCGGTCACACCGTTCTCCTGGGAGCCCGCGACCGGGAGCGCGGTGAGGAGGCGGCCGCCGCGCTGGGCGCACGCTTCGTCCCCATCGACGTGACCGACGACGCGTCCGTGGCCGCCGCCGCAGCGGACGTCGCCGAGCACGAGGGCAGGATCGACGTCCTGATCAACAACGCGGGGGTGCAGGGCCCCTTCGGCGATCCCGGCGACCTCACCGCCGCCGACGCCCACGCCGTCCTCGACGTCAACGTCGTCGGCGCCGTCCGCACCACCACCGCGTTCCTGCCGCTGCTGCGCCGCTCGGAGGACCCCGTGCTCATCAACGTCAGCAGCGGCATGGGCTCCCTCGCCCTCACCCACGACCCCCGCCGGTCCGAGTCGCACGTCGTCGCGCCGCTGTACACCGCCTCGAAGGCGGCGCTGACGATGCTGACCACGCAGTACGCCAAAGCGCTCAAGGACATTCGCGTCAACGCCGCCGACCCCGGCTACACCGCCACCGACATCAACGGTCACAGCGGCCCCCAGACCGTCACCGAGGGCACGGACGCGATCGTCGCCCTCGCCACCGAGGAGCCCGGCGCCGGCACCGGACGTTTCATCGACCGCCACGGCGAGATCGCCTGGTCCTGACACGCGGCGGCGTCGCGGGCAAGGCGCTTGCGTTCGCGGACGGTGAGGACGGCCTCCTCAGACGCTGGGGGCAGCGAACGCCGTCGTCGCCGCGATCACCGAGTTCGCCGAATCGATGCTCCTCGCGGGACCGCGCCCCGCCTCGCACGCGCGCCGGATCGGCATGATCCACGAGGCGCGGGCCCTCCTCGCGAAGCTGGAGGAGAGCCTGTAGGCGCGAGCCCGCGCGGTGGCGCGGTAGCCTGGGGGCGGCTCCGCGTTCGTACGGACGAGCGGGGGAGTCACGGCGGTGGGGCCCGCCGTTCCCAACCGCGGACGAGCCGCCAACGGTCCCTGCTTGCGAGGTGAGGTGTGCGCTGACGCGTGCGCCCCGGCGAGTGGGAGACCCTTCGTGACAGATATGAAGCGGCGTGATCCGGCGCCCGAACCCGTGGACCCCGATGTCGGCGCGGACGTGCCCGCGAGCGGGCTGTGGGACGGGCAGGGGCCCGTGTTCGCCGTCGTCGCCGCGGGCGGCGCGCTCGGGGCGGTGGCGCGGTACGGGGCTGCCGTGCTGTGGCCGACCGCCGGGGGCCAGTTCCCGTGGACGACCTTCCTCGTCAACGTCGTCGGCTGCGCGCTGATCGGCGTCCTCATGGCCGTCGTCGCCGAACTGCGCCCGCACACCCACCGCTTGGTGCGGCCCTTCCTCGGTACCGGCGTCCTCGGCGGGTTCACGACGTTCTCCACGTACGCGATGGACGTACGCGCGCTCTTCGTCGCCGAGCGGTACGCGGTGGCCGGCGCCTGCCTCTTCGGGACGATGGCGGCGGCGGTCCTCACGGTGTGGGGCAGCGCCTCGCTCGCGCGGTACGCGTTGCGGGAGCGGTTCGCCGCCGTCGCGGAAGCGGAGGGGGCGCGATGAACTGGCTGCTCGTGGTGGCGGGGGCGCTCGTCGGCGCGCCCGCGCGGTACGCCGCCGACCGCTGGATCACGGCGCGGCGCCGGGGGGCCTTCCCCTGGGGGACGCTGAGCGTGAACGTCCTCGCGTGTCTCGTCCTCGGCCTCGTGACGGGCGCGGCCCTCGCGGGCGCCGCCTCCTCGCACGTCGTCGCGCTCCTCGGTACGGGGCTGTGCGGGGCGCTCTCCACGTACTCGACGCTCTCGTACGAGACGCTGCGCCTCGCCGAGACCGGCGCGGGCCGCCTCGCGCTCGGCAACGCGCTCCTGTCGATGGCGGCGGGGCTCGGGGCGGGGTGCGCGGGGGTCGCGGTGGCGACGGGGGTGTGGGGGTAGGGGGCGGGCGATCAGTCCTGCGGGTCGTACGTGCCCGTGAACATGTCGACCAGGCGGCGGGCCGGGTCCTCGCCGAAGAGCATGTCGAGCGAGGCGGCGGACATCGCGGCGGTGTCGGCGGCGCGGGGGAAGAGGACGGACTCGTAGGCGGCGAGGGCCGCCTCGGTGTCCCCGGGGTGGGCGAGGAGCGCGGTGCCGAGGTCGGCGGCGTCGGCGAGCGCGAGGTTGGCGCCTTCCCCCGCGAACGGGGACATGAGGTGCGCGGCGTCGCCGAGAAGCGTGACGCCGGGGACGCGGTCCCAGGTGAGACCGGCCGGGAGGGCGTGGATACGGCGCGGGACGAAGCCGTGCTCGGCCTCGTCGAGCAGCCCGCGCAGGTGCGGGGCCCAGTCGGCGAAGGCGTCGAGGAGCAGCTCGCGGGTCTGCTCGGCGTCGGAGAAGTCGTGCGCCTCGAGCCATTCCTCGGGGGCCTGGAGCGCGGCGTAGATGTGCAGGGAGCCGTCGGTCTCGCGGTGGGCGAGGAAGCCCTGGCCGCCGCCGAGCGCGAAGCACATGCCGCCGCCGATGACCTCGGCGGCCTCCGGGTGGCGGGCGTCGGCGTCCATCAGGTCGAACTCGATGAACGAGATGCCCGTGTACGCGGGCCCGGCCGGGGTGAGGAGGGGGCGGACACGGGACCAGGCGCCGTCCGCGCCGACGAGGAGGCCGGTGGTGAAGACGGTGCCGTCGGCGAGGCTGACCTCGTGGCGCCCGGCGCCGAGCGGGCGCGCGCCGGTGACCTTGGAGTTCCAGCGCAGCGCGGACGCGGGGAGCGAGGCGAGGAGGAGGGCGCGCAGGTCCCCGCGGTCGATCTCGGGGCGGTCGCCCTCGCCGTCGTCCGCCTCCTCGTGGACGAGTGCGCCCGCCTTGTCCCAGACGCGGACGGCCTCGCCGCCGGGGTGCACCTTCGCGCGGAACTCCGCGTGGAGCCCCGCCGTGCGCAGGGCGGCCTGGCCCGTCTCCTCGTGGATGTCGAGCATGCCGCCCTGGGTACGGGCCTCGGGGCCGCTCTCCAGGTCGAAGACGGTCGCGTCGGCGCCGCCCTTGATGAGGACGCGGGCGAGGAGGAGACCGCTGAGGCCGCCGCCGATGATCGCGACGGGGTAGTGCGGGGTGGTGGGCGCGGGGGTGGGGGTGCTGGTCATGGCGGCCTCCGGGGGTGAGGGCGGGTGGTGGTGTCTCCACCGTAACGAACACGTTCGTGACGAACAAGTTCGGAGGAGGGTGAGGGGAGACACAGGGCCGGAGGCGCGGATGCCGGTGCGCGGCGGGAGGGGCGCGGCGGAGGGAGGCGCGGAGGGCCGGGTGGCGTGGCCCGGCCCCTCGGGGTCAGCGCAGGCTGCGGACGGGGAGGAGGACGTGGGCGGAGGAGGTGAGCATCTCCGTGTCGCCGACGAACGCGGCCAGCGCCTCCTCGGTGATCTCCCGCCCGGGGACGGCCTGCGGCCAGGGGCGCGTGGCGAAGATGAAGTACGCGTAGCCGCGCTGCTTGGCGGCGGCGAACCACTCCGGGGGGACCTCGCACTGCGCGTTGAGGTTCGGGGGCATGGTGAGCGCGGCCGAGCCCGCCTCGACGAGGAGGGTGAGGGGGAGCGTGGAGGTCTGCGTCCCGTCGAGGAGCGTGCCGCCGACCGGGAGTTTCGTGTCCGCGAGCAGGGCGAGGGCCGCCTCGGTGGAGCCCTCGTGGCCCGCCGTGCCGTCGCCGAGCGGGTAGGCGAGCAGGAACGGCATGTCGTGGTCGTCGTCGGGGTGCTTGCCGCTCCACGCCACGACGACGAGCGTGCCGAGTTCGGCGGGGCGGAAAACGCGCTGCGCGCTGTCGGTCGAAGTCACCCCCGGACCCTAGCGACTCCGCCCCGGCCGGCCCCTCGCTCTTTCACCTGTCCGGGGGAGCCCGGACCGGCCATCACTCCAAAGGGGAGCGCGTTTCGCACGGCCGTTCCGGTTGCCGTGCGCACGGCTCAGCCGCCGAGGCCACCGAGGTCGCCGACGCCACCGAGGCCGCCCGCACCACCGAGGTCGCCGAGGGGGAGGCCGCCGAGGAGGCCGGTGGCGGCGCCGGTCGTGGAGCCGTCCCGTACGAGCGAGGCCGGGTCGAGCTTCTGCTGCGGCAGGAGCGGCTTCGCCTCGCGGGCCACGGCGTCGACGGTCTTGCCGAGGGAGTCCGGCTTCGAGGGGTCGAGCGCGTCGTTCGCGACGGTGTCCACGGCGCCCTGGAGCTGCGTCGCGGCGGCGTAGTAACCGCCGTTGAGGCTGCTCGGGGTGAGGGCGGCGGTGTCCACGGCGGGCGCGGCGAAGGCGGGTGCGGCGGCGGTGGCGGCGGCGAGACCGCCGACGACCACGGCGGCGGCCTTGGCGGCGGAGGGGGAGGTGCGGGGCTTGCGGTGTTTCGCGGGCATGGGGAGTCCTTTCGGCGGTGGCGAAGACAGACCCCGGGGCTCGGGGGGTTCGAGGAGCGAGGGCCGGGGGCGGCGCCCCCGCGGGCCGACCGGTGGGGCGGCCACCGCACGCGCGGCGGCCGCCCCACCGGTCCATGCGTCAGGCGTTGACGCAGGTGTTGCCGAAGGCCGGGTTGAGCAGGCCGATGACGTTGATCGTGTTGCCGCAGACGTTCACCGGCACGTGGACCGGGATCTGCACCGCGTTGCCGGAGAGGACGCCCGGCGAGTGGGTGGCGGCGCCCTGCGCGCCGGCGTCGGCGGAGGCGAGGCCGGCCGAGCCGACGAGCGCGGCGGCGGCGACGGAGGAGAGGGCGAGGGCCCTGGCGGTACGCGACATGGCGAAGCGCTCCTTACGGTGTCGAGGGTCGTGCGGGCCCGGCCGGTGCCGCTGGCTGCGCCGCGGGCCGGGGTGCCGGGAGCTGGCCCGGCGTCTGCAACAACGCCGCCGGGGCCCCGCGCGTTGTGCCCCGAAAAGGTGAAACGCCGCCCGGCCCGGAGCGCGGAACACGCCGCACGCGGCCGATGATCACTGTGCGTGACTGCCCGTCGAGGGCGTCGTCGCTGGTGGGCGGGTGCGGGATGGGCCGTTCGGGGGGTTCGGCAGTCGATCTGACAAGTACACCCGAACTGCTCGGTCGATGCTGACGCGATCTCCGGGGGGCCGGGGTTAGAGTCCCGACGTTCCGCCCTTGTTGTCATGACTTGCCAGCAGTGTGCAATTCAGCGGCGTGTTGGGCGTAATGTCCCCTTTCTTGATCGTAGATCCGGGCTGTCCCGCCCCATACGCCGCCCCGGAGGGCCGTCATGCGAAGCCGACTCCCGCTGTCCGCCGTGGTGCGCCGTGGCGCGGCCTGCGTACTGCTCGCCCTCGCCCCCCTCGCCCAAGGCCCGCTCGCGGGCGCCGCCGCGCGGGGCGCGGAGGGGGCGACGACCGTACGGGGCGAGGGAGCGGGTGGCGCGGACG
>NZ_JAAGLR010000690.1 GCF_010548245.1 Streptomyces sp. SID11385 | reverse complement strand
ACCGCCCGTCGCCCACACGGCGAGCGCCCGCACCCGCGCCTCGGGGCGGTCGTAGGCCCGTCGCACCAGCGCGAGCGAGGAGGGCAGGATCACGGCCGCCGCCGCGCCCTGCGCGACCCGCCCCGCGAGCAGCCAGCCGAGCGAGGGCGCGCAGCCGCACAGCGCCGAGGTCAGGACGAAGGCCGCGAGCCCCGCGCCGTACGTACGGGCCGCGCCGAAGCGGTCCGCGAGCAGCCCCGAGCTGAGCATGAGCCCCGCGAACGCGAGCGTGTACGCGTCCACGACCCACTGCGCCCCCGTGATCCCGCCGCCGAGGTCCTTGCCGAGCGAGGTCAGCGAGACCGTCACGGCCGAGGCGTCGAAGCTCGTGAGCGAGAAGCCGAGGAGCGCGGCGACGAGGGCGACGGCGGGACGTGCGACGCGAGAGGGCGCGGGAGCGGAGGCCGACTGCGGTGCGGAGGGCGGGAGTTGGTTCCCCGTGGGTGTGGACATGCGGCCAGCCTGCGGGCCCGCGCGCCGCTACAGTAGTGGCCCGAACGCCACGCATCCGGAGGTTCTGGCCATGTCCGCGTCCGTCAGGAAGCCCCTCGCGAGGTCCGCTGGGAAGCCCCTCGGGAAGTCCGTGGCGAAGCCCGGCAGGAAGGCCGGGCCGGTGCCCGTTCCCTCGCCCGCCGCCTACCGCGCCCCGCACCGCGTCGCCGTCATCGCGCCCTCGCCCGTCTCGCTCTTCAACATCGCCCTCCCCGAACTCGTCTTCGGCCGCGTCGAGGTGGCCGGCCGGCCCGGCTACGAGGTCACCGTCTGCGCCGTGGAGCCGGGCCCCGTGCCCACGACCGGCGGGCTCGACCTGACCGTGCGCCACGGTCTCGACGTGGTGCGCGCGGCCGACACGGTCGTCGTCGCGGGGACCGGGCACCGCTTCGAGCCCGAGCCGGAGGCCGTCGCCGCCGTGCGCGAGGCGGCGGCGGCCGGGCGGCGCGTCACCTCGATCTGCTCCGGCGCCTTCGTCCTCGCCGAGGCCGGTCTCCTCGACGGACGGCGCGCCACGACGTACGCGGACCTCGCCCAGGAACTGCGCGACCGCTACCCGGCCGTCGACCTCGCCGGGGACGTCCTCTTCGTCGACGAGGGCCGCGTCATGACCTCCTCCGGCTACGCGGCGGGCATCGACCTGTGCCTGCACATGGTGCGCACGGACTACGGAGCCGCCGTCGCCAACGACGTCGCGCGCCGCACCCTCGTCGCGCCCGTACGCCCGGGCGGGCAGGCGCAGTTCGTACGGACCCCGCTGCCGCCCGAGCGCGGCAGACGCTGCGCCGACACGCGCGGCTGGGCGCTCGCCCGGCTCGACCAGCCGCTCGGCCTCGCCGACCTCGCCCGGCACGCGGGCGTCAGCGTCCGCACCCTCACCCGCCGCTTCCAGGCCGAGACCGGGGTGAGCCCGCTCCAGTGGCTCCTGATCCAGCGCGTCGAGCGCGCGAAGGAACTCCTGGAGACGACGGAGCTGCCCATGGACCGGATCGCCGAGGCGTGCGGGCTCGGCAGCGCCGACTCGCTGCGCAAACACCTGCTCCAGCGCGCGGGCCTCACGCCGAGCGCCTACCGGGCGCAGTTCACCCGGCTGAGCGCCTGAACGGGCGGGGGCTCACGCGTTCCCCGGCGCCCCGCGCCCCCGCGGCCCGCGCCTCGTCCCCTCACGCGTAGTCGTCGAGCGCCCCGCCGTGCTCGTCCACCCACCACGCGACGCGGCAGTCCAGGCACGTGTACCGCCAGCGCAGCACCTCGCGGCCGTCCGGCGTGCCCGTCTTGGTGAGGATGACGTGGGTGTCCGCGCACTTCACACAGCGCACCGGGAGCCGGCGCCCGGTACTCCCGGAGCCGTACGCGTCGGACCACCCCTGTCGGCTCATGTCGGCAATTGTGCCAGCGTCCTGACGCCGCCTCGCCCGGCCTCGGCGAGCGGGCCGGTGAGGCCGCCGGCGCGCGGGTCAGGCGCGCGGGTCCGGCGCGCGGGGTCGGCCCGGCTGTGCTGCCATGGGATCACACCTCACAGGACAGGGAGCAGCGATGGAGCACCACATGCGCGCCGAGTACGCCGAGGGCGACACGCCCGGCGATCCCGAGGCCCCCGTGCGCAAGTGGCACATGGTGCGCGGGACGCAGGAGCCGCGCACGCTTTGCGGCCTCCTCCTCGACCCGGCCGCGGCGACCCAGTCCGCCGACGCCTGGGGCACCTCGGCCGCACGCCCCTTCTGCAAGACGTGCGGCGCCCTGTACCTGCGGGAAGTGCCCTGAGCCGTAGCTGCCGGGAAGCACCCCCGGCACGGGCGCCGGGGAATGCGCGGCGGCCCCCGTGCGTTCGGTCCTGCGAAGGGGTGCCCCGCGCCGCGGGGCGGCCCGTTCTCTTACCCGGACGCATGACACGAAGAGAGCAGAAGCCGATGGTGACACCTCTGGAGGCCCCGACCCCCTCCCCGCTGCGCGTGGAGATCTGGACGGACATCGCCTGTCCTTGGTGCTACGTCGGGAAGGCCCGTTTCGAGCGGGCGCTCGACGGCTTCCCGCACCGCGAGCAGGTCGAGGTCGTGCACCGTTCCTTCGAGCTGGACCCCTCCGCGGCGAAGGGCGAGGTGGTCGAGGTGGTGCCCATGCTCGCCAAGAAGTACGGCATGAGCCTGGAGCAGGCCCGGCAGGGCGAGGCGCGGCTCAAGGAGAACGCGACGGGCGAGGGCCTCGACTACCTGACCGAGGGCCGCGACTCCGGCAACACCTTCGACATGCACCGCCTGCTCCACCTCGCCAAGGACAAGGGCCGCCAGGACGCCGTCATCGACGGCCTGTACAAGGCGAACTTCGCCGAGGAGCGCAGCGTCTTCAACGACACCGAGCGCCTCGTCGCGATCGCCGTGGCCGCCGGGCTCGACGAGGCCGAGACGCGCGCCGTGCTGGCGGACCCGGAGAAGTACGCGGCCGACGTGCGCGCCGACGAGCGCGAGGCCGCCGAGCTGGGCGCCAACGGCGTCCCGTTCTTCGTCCTCGACCGCCGCTACGGCGTCTCCGGCGCCCAGCCCGCCGAGGTCTTCGCGCAGGCGCTCCAGCAGGCCTGGGACGCGCAGCCCCGGCTGACCCCCGTCGCCCCGGTCGCCGGTGCCGACGAGGCCGGGGTCTGCGGCCCCGACGGCTGCGCGGTCCCGCCGCGCGACGCGAGCTGATCCCGCCGGGACGGGGCTCGCGTCACGCCATGGACGCGAGCCCCGCGGCCCTCCACGATGGGGCCATGGAGAATCTCGCACCCGAGGAGTACCGCCCCCGCCGCGTCCACCTGAACACCGCGAGCCACGGCCTGCTCGCCCGCTCGGCCGCCGAAGCGATCCGGGCCGCCGTCGAGCGCCGCGAGTACGGGGACGGGGCCGACGCCTTCCCCGCCGTGGCCGCCGCCCGCGCCGCCTTCGCCCGCCTCGCCGGAGTCCCGGTGCGCCGCGTCGCCGCCGGCACCTCGGTCGCCACCTACGCGGGACTCGTCGCCGCGGCCCTCCCCGAGGGCGCCGAAGTCCTCACCGCCGAGGGCGATTTCGCCTCCGTCGTGAACCCCTTCCACGTCCGCCCCGGCCTCAAGGTGCGTACCGTCCCGCTCGACCGCCTCGCCGAGGAGGTGCGCCCCGGCACCGCGCTCGCCGCGGTCTCCTCGGTGCAGTCCGCCGACGGCAGGCTCGCGGACCTGCCCGCGATCCGCGCCGCCGCGCGCGCCCACGGGGCCCGTACCTTCGTCGACGTCTCGCAGGCGGCGGGCTGGCTGCCGCTCGACGCCGCCGAGGACGACTTCACCGCGACCGTCGGCTTCAAGTGGCTCGGCGCCGCGCACGGCGTCGGCTTCCTCGTCGTCCCCGAGGACCTCGGCAGCCTGCGGCCCCTCCTCGGCGGCTGGCTGAGCGGCGCCGACCCGTGGTCGAGCACGTACGGCCCCGTCCTCGAACCCGCCCCGGACGCGCGCCGCTTCGACACCGCGCAGCCCCTCTTCTCCTACGAGGGCGCGGCCGAGGCGATGGGGATCGTCGAACGCCTCGGTGTCGCGACCGTCCGGGCGCACGACCTCGCGCTCGCCGAGCGCTTCGTCACCGGGCTGCGCGCCCTCGGCCACGAGCCGCTGCCCGCGCCCGGGTCCGCGATCGTCTCCGTGCCGGGGCTCGGCGGACGGCAGGCGGATCTCGCGCGGGCCGGCATCGAGGTCTCGGACCGCGCGGGCAACCTGCGCGCGTCCTTCCACCTCTACAACTCGGCGGCGGACGTCGACGCGCTGCTCGCGGCGCTGGCCTGAGGTCAGGACAACCGGCGAGGGCGGGGCCGCGCGCCCCCGTGGTGCGCGGCCCCGCCCTCGTACCGGAACTTCCGCGGTCCTCAGCGGATCGGCGTGAAGTCCCTGGCCCCGATGAACTCGGGCCGCCGGATCGGCGCGGCGAAGGGCTCGACCGCGGCGTTCTCGACGCTGTTGAAGACGAGGAACACGTTGCTGCGCGGGAACGGCGTGATGTTGTCGCCCGAGCCGTGCATCGCGTTGCAGTCGAACCAGGTCGCCGAGCCGGCCTTGCCGGTGAAGAGCTTGATGCCCCACTTCCCGGCCATCTCGGTGAGTGCTTCGTCCGAGGGCGTGCCCGCGTCCTGCATCTGGAGGGACTTCTTGTAGTTGTCCTTCGGCGTCTCGCCCGCACAGCCCAGGAAGGTCTTGTGCGAGCCGGGCATGATCATGAGCCCGCCGTTGGTGTCGTAATTCTCGGTGAGCGCGATCGAGACCGAGACGGCGCGCATGTTCGGCATGCCGTCCTCGGCGTGCCACGTCTCGAAGTCCGAGTGCCAGTAGAAGCCGGAGGCGCCGAAACCGGGCTTGACGTTGATCCGCGACTGGTGGATGTAGACGTCCGAGCCGAGGATCTGCCGGGCGCGCTCCAGCAGCCGCTCGTCGCGCACGAGCTTCGCGAAGACCTCGCTGATCTTGTGGATCTCGAAGACGGAGCGGATCTCCTGCGACTGCGGCTCCACGATGGAGCGCTCGTCGGCGCGGATCGCCGGGTCGGCGACGAGCCGGTCCAGCTCGGCGCGGTAGACGGAGACCTCGTCCGGGGTGAGCAGCTCGGGGATGGCGTGGAAGCCGTTCTCCTCGAAGGAGGCGAGGTCACCGGCGCTGATCGGCCCCGGGGCGCCGGGCGCGGTCCACACCACGGGGTCCTGGCGCGGCGTGGAGACCTCGGTCTTGCCGCGGGTCGGGTAGAGGTCCGTGATCTTGTCGTGGGTGACGGTCATCTCGTTCAGTCCTCCTCGGTCAGCAGCGGGTAGACGCCGTTCTCGTCGTGCTCCTCCCGCCCGGTGACGGGCGGGTTGAAGACGCAGACGCAGCGGAAGTCGGTCTTGGGCCGCATGGTGTGCAGGTCGTGGTCGTTGAGCAGGTACATCGTGCCGGGGGTGATCCAGTGCTTCTCACCCGTGGCCTCGTCGGTCAGCTCCGCCTCGCCCTCGACACAGAGCACCGCCTCGATGTGGTTGGCGTAGTGCATCGTCGTCTCGGTGCCGGCGTACATGATCGTTTCGTGCAGCGAGAAGCCGACCTTCTCCTTGGCGAGCACGATGCGCTTGCTCTCCCAGGTGCCCGACTCGGCGACGATGTGCCGGTCGGTGCCCTCGATGTCCTTGAACGAGCGAATGAGCACGGTGTCCCTGTGCCTCTCTTCCGTGGTGCGGTTGTCTCTCTACGGGTACGGGGCGGGCCGCGTCGCGTCGGGCGGCCCGGCCCCGTACCGGATCTCGGTCGGTCCCGCGGACCCGGGCGGTCGCGCGGACCGAGGTGGTCGCGGCGGACCTAGGCGGCCTCGCCGGACCTAGGCGGTCTCGCGGACCGAGCGGGCGAGGATGCGCAGCCCCTCGTCCAGTTCCTCCGGGGTCGTGGTGAGCGCGGGCAGCAGCTTGACGACCTCGCTGCGCGGGCCCGAGGTCTCCAGGAGCAGCCCGTGCTCGAAGGCGCGGCGGCACACCTTCGTCGCCTGCTCGTGGTCCTCGAACTCCAGGCCCCACACGAGGCCGCGGCCCCGGTAGGAGGCGCCGAGCTGGGAGTGTTCGAGGCAGATCGCGCGCAGCGCCGCCTCGACCTGCTCGCCGCGGGCGAGGGTCTGCTTCTCCATCTGCCCGTCGGCCCAGTACGCCTCCAGGGCGGCGGCGGCCGTGACGAAGGCAGGGTTGTTGCCGCGGAAGGTGCCGTTGTGCTCGCCCGGCTCCCAGACGTCCAGCTCGGGGCGGAAGAGGCACAGCGACATCGGCATCCCGTAGCCGCCGATGGACTTCGACAGCGTGACGATGTCCGGCGTGATGCCCGATTCCTCGAAGGAGAAGAAGGCGCCGGTCCGGCCGCAGCCCATCTGGATGTCGTCGACGATGAGCAGCATGTCCTGCCGCTTGCACAGCTCGGCGAGCGCGCGCAGCCACTCGGGCCGCGCGACGTTGATGCCGCCCTCGCCCTGCACGGTCTCGACGATGACGGCGGCGGGCTTGTTGAGCCCGGACCCCTGGTCGTCGAGCAGCCGCTCGAACCAGAGGAAGTCGGGGGTCTGCCCGTCGAGGTAGTTGTCGAAGGGCATCGGCGTGCCGTGCACGAGAGGAATCCCCGCGCCCGCGCGCTTGAAGGCGTTCCCCGTGACGGCGAGGGAGCCGAGCGACATGCCGTGGAAGGCGTTGGTGAAGGAGACGATGGACTCGCGGCCCTTGACCTTGCGGGCCAGCTTGAGCGCCGCCTCGACCGCGTTGGTCCCCGTCGGGCCGGGGAACATGACCTTGTACGGCAGGTCGCGCGGGCGCAGGACGACGTTCTGGAACGTCTCCAGGAAGGCGCGCTTGGCCGTGGTCCCCATGTCGAGGCCGTGCGTGACGCCGTCGCGCTCGATGTAGTCGATGAGCGCGCGTTTCAGGACCGGGTTGTTGTGGCCGTAGTTGAGGGCGCCGGCCCCGGAGAAGAAGTCCAGGTACGCGTGGCCGTCCTCGTCGTAGAGGCGGCTGCCCTGCGCGCGGTCGAACACGGCGGGCCAGCTTCGGCAGTAACTGCGCACCTCCGACTCAAGGGTCTCGAAGACGCTCAGGGCGGGCGGGGCGATGGTCACAGCTGTCTCCTGTGAGGAAGGGGATGGAGCGGAGCAGGGAGTGTGGACTGCGGTACGGGTACGGATGCGGGGCCGTGGTGCCGGTCGGCGGTACGGGCCCGGGGGTGCCGTCCGGTGTACGGGCCGCTCCCTGGTGGGGAGCGGCCCGGCCGCTCGGCTCAGGCCGCCTCGGCGCGGGCCGCCGCGCGGGCGAGCGGGCCGATGCGGTACAGCACTTCGGGCTCGTGTCCGGCCTCGTCGTCCGCCGGGAACAGCTCCGCGTCGAAGAGCACCTCGCGCTCCAGGCCCGCGCCGTGCCGGGCGGCGAAGGAGGTGAACAGGCGCTCGGACGGGACGTTGCCGGGGGTGATGGTGGTCTCCAGACCGTGCAACTCGGTGCGCGCGGCGACGCGCGCGACGAGCCCGTCGAGCAGCGCGGCGGCCAGGCCCCGGCCCTGCTGCGCGGCGGCCACGGCGACCTGCCAGACGACGAGGACGCCGGGGCGCTCGGGCCGGATGTAGCCGGTGACGAAACCGACCGGGTCACCGGCGGCGTCCCGCGCCACCACGGAGGTCGCGGCGAAGTCGCGACACCACAGCAGGTAGCTGTACGAGGAGTTCAGGTCGAGCTTTCCCGAGTCGCGGGCGAGGCGCCACAGCGCGGCGCCGTCCTGCACGCGTGGGCCGTCAAGGCGTAGTCCCTCCGGCATTTCCCGGAATGCGGCACGGGGTGCGGTGAGGTCTGCTTGTGCGGCGGTCATGGGATTTGAACTTACCCAGCAGGCGCAGAAAATGCATCGGGTGCCAGGGTTGGGTGAAAGAGTGTCCTGTGTTATCGCGCGTGCGGGTGCTCGGGCGCGAAACCCCTCGCGAAATGCCGGGTATGCGGCGGACATTGGGGGTGAAAGGGTCTTCTTTGTGGGCTCGGTCACAAAAAAGTAACACCCGTGGAACCTGTCCGAATTATGGAAAATGTGCGAGGGTCAAAACTTCTTGTTTAGCCCCCGGGAAAGCGGGCAGAAGAAAATGGGAAGCTGCGCGCAAGAATGCACCGGGAATTAATCCGGAGTTTATATCGTGCCGAATGTGTGTGGGGCATTTTCAGAATGTCGTGAGGCGAACGCGGAGGGTGGCACCGGGTGCCGGGGCCCCGGCCGCTCGCCCGGCCCCCGGCTCCTGCTCCCCGGCCTCCGGCCCCCGGTCCCTCCCGGCGCCCGCGTGACTCACGCCCGTCCGGCCGCCCAGGTCTCGGCCACCGCGCGGTCGGCCGCGCGGGTGTCGGCCCGCTCGCCCGTCGCCTCGCCCCACGCCGCGCCGAGCGCGCGCAGGCTGTCCCGTACGACGTTCTCCGCCGCCA
>NZ_JAAGLR010000654.1 GCF_010548245.1 Streptomyces sp. SID11385 | reverse complement strand
CTTCGGCACCCCCCGCGACGGTCCCGCCCCCACCGCGCGAACGCCCTGGCGTCCACGGCGCGCACGTGCCGCCGCCCACGCCGGGGTGGGGCCCGGGCGCGCCTCCCGGAGCGGGTGTCGCGGAGAGGCCCCCGGGGGCGGACTTCCTCGACTGGCTCCGTACGCCGCGTCCGCCGGCCCTCCCCGGCATCTGGCGCTTCGGCCACCGTCCGCGGCCGGAGACCGAACCGGAGCGGACTCCCGGGCGCCAACTCGTCAGCGGGGCGTTGATCGCCTTGCTGGTGGGGTGGCTGTTCTGGTCGTTGTTGTACAACGGATATCTGTGGGGCAACTGGTGGCAGGCGCCGCTGACGGTGCTCATCAAGACGACGCCCCTCGATTCGCAATCGACCGGCGCCGCCTACGTCTCGTGGGCCTACATCGTCCTCGTCGCCGCCTTGGTCACGGTGATGGTCGCCAGGCTCGGCCGCTGGCCCGAACTGTGGCGCCGCTACTCCCCTTGGTCCCGGACCCGGCGCGAAGCCGACAGCGCCGCGCCCCCGCCTCCCACGCTCACGCCCCAGGAGGACCCTGCCCAGTGGCCCGAACTGCGCGCGGCCGGTGAGCACGCGGTGGCCGACAGGCTCGCGGACGAGGCGTACGCGGGCAGGCTGCGCGACGTGGACCACGCGCGGCTCGTACGTGCCTGGCGCTCCGTGCAGTCCGGACGCCTGCCCGTCGAGACGTTCCGGCGCGACGTCCTGCGCGACGGCGCCGCGGCGTTCCCGCACCCCTCGGGCCGGCGCGATCTTCCCGCGCGCTCCGTGCCGCACGACCTCGCCTCGGGCCAGGTCCGCCTCGGCACGACCCTGGACGACGCGCGCAACTCTTACGCGTACCGCACCGCCGGGTTCGCGCTCGGCTCGGAACTCCTCGCGACGTCCCTCGTCGCCGTTGGCCCCGCGGGCTCCGGCAAGACCGGCGCGCTCGTCCGCCCCGTCGCCGAGGCGCTGTGCCTGCAGGCGCTGGCGGGCCGTGCCGCGGTCGTCGTGGTGGGGGCGGAGGGCGCGGGGCTCGGACCGGTCGACAACTACGACATCGTCATCCGCCTCGGCCACCCGGACTCCGTCTACGACCTCGACCTCTACGGCGGCACCCACGACGCGGAGGAAGCCGCGACGTTCCTCGCCGAAGCGCTGGTCGGAGACCTCCCCCAGGCGTCCAGCTCGGGCCGCCGTCCCAGCACCGTCCTGGCCCAGGTGCTGGGTCCCTTCCGCGCCGTCCACGGCCGGTTCCCGTCCGTACCGGAACTGCGCCTCCTCCTCGACGGTTCCCCGAAGCACCTCGCCGCGCTACGGGCCGCTCTCGACGCGGCGGGCCACAGCGCCCTCCTGCGCGACGTGGAGTCGCGCGAGCGCCAGGCCGGCCAGCCCGGCGACGCCGCGCCGCTGCTCGTCGACCGCCTCGCGCTGCTCGACCGTCCCGCCTTCGCCGACTTCTTCGACACGTCGGGCGAGGGCGCGCCGTTCTCCTTCCGCGCGCTGGACCATCCGGTCCGCGTGCGCATCGAGCTTCCGGCCCGCAGCCACCCCGACGCCGCGCGCGTTCTGGCGCGGCTCGTGCTCGCCCAGTTCACGGCGAGTGTGCTGGTACGCCGCGACGTCTCCCTCTTCGCGTGCCTCGCGCTGGACGACGCGGCCGGCGTCGTGACGGCCGCGTCCGTACGCGGCATCCAGTCGCTTCGTTCCGCCCACGCGGGCGTGCTCCTCGCGCTGCGCACGCTCGACGACGTGCCGCAGGAGCTGCGCGGTCCGCTCCTCGGCGCCGCCGGGTGCCGCATGGCGCTCTCGGGAGTCGCGCCCAGGGACGGGCAGGACTTCGCCGCGGCGTGGGGCACCGAGTGGCGCGAGATCCGCGACGTCACGGACCGGCAGATCGTCGCCGACGAACCCCTCACGAAGGTCAGCCACTTCTTGCGCAAGGCCATCACCGGCAAGGCGCCGACCGCGCAGTCCGTCACCGTGCGGCAGGTGGAGCGCGAGCGCTGGTCGGCGTCGGAACTCGCCCACGCTCTGCCTCCGGGGCACGCGGTCGTCTCCCTCACGACGGTACGCGGTGAGCACGCGCCGCCCCTCCTGGTCGACCTTCGCCACTGACGCCGCGCGAGGGGCGGGGCGGCGGGCCGAGTCCGGAGGGCTTGACGCGACGTTCGACGCGGCACGCGACGTTCGACGCGGCGCGAGGTACGCCCCGCCGCGCGACGTCGTGTACGCGACCACGCGACGTGACCCGCACGCGACGTACGACGTACCGTCGCGACGTCCCGCCGCGTGCCCATGCGCCGTGCCGGTGGCACCCCGCCTCGGACGCCGCGCCGTCGACGCATGCCGCAGCGGCCCGTCGCGTCACCCCACCCCGCCCCAGCGCTCCCACGCCCCCGTCCCCTCCCCCCACCCATACAGTGAGGCAGACTTGGAAGTGTCGCTCGTACGCGACGGCCAAGAACCCAGCAGCACGTTCGTGCGCGCCCCCGCGCGACGCCCGGAAGGTCTCATGCCGCCCACGCTCGCCTCACTCGTCCACCACTCCGCGCTCAAGCTCAGCGTGCTGGCCGGAGCGGACCGCCTGGACACCCCCGTCCGCTGGGCGCATGTGAGCGAGCTGATCGATCCGGTGCCGTACATGAACGGGGGAGAGCTGCTTCTGACCACAGCGCTCACCCTCGACGCCGAGAACCCCGAGGAGGTCCGCCCCTACGTCCGGCGCCTGGCGCGCGCGGGCGTCGCGGGGCTCGGCTTCGGCAGGGGCGTGAACTACGACGAGGTGCCCGCCGCGCTCGTGGCGGCGGCCGAGGCGGAGTCGCTGCCGCTGCTCGAAGTGCCGCGACGCACCCCCTTCCTGGCCATCACGAAGGCGGTGTCGGCGGCGATCGCGGCCGAGCAGTACCGCGCCGTCACCGCGGGCTTCGCCGCGCAGCGCGAACTCACCCGACAGGCACTCGGCGAGGGCCCCGAGGGCCTGATCGGCGCGCTCGCCGCGCAGCTCAACGGCTGGGCCGCCGTCTACGACGCGTCCGGCGCCGTCGTCGCCGCCGCGCCGGAGTGGGCCGCGCGACGTGCCGCCCGCCTCACGCCCGACGTACGCCGCCTGCGCGATCGCCCCGCACCGGCGAGCGCGGTCGTGGCCGCCGCGGAGGACCGGGTCGAACTGCACTCCCTCGGCGCGGCCCGCCACCCCCGCGCGGCCCTCGCCGTCGGCACCGAGGGCACGCTCGGCACGGCGGAGCGCTACTCGGTGCACGCCGCGATCTCCCTGCTCACCCTCACCATGGAGCGCTCCCGCGCCTTTCGGGCCGCCGAGCAGCGCATCGGCGCCGCCGTACTCGGCATGCTCCTCGCCGGTGAGTCCGGCCATGCGCGCGCCGCGGCCGGGGACCTGTACGGCGCGCTGCTCGACGCGCCGTTCCGCCTCGTCATCGTCGCCGCGACGTCGCCCACCTCGCGGCCGCACGCGACGTCGCCCGCGACTGCCGCCGAGACGGGCTCCGCCCTCGCCGAAGGCGTCACAACGCCCGAACCCGCGGCGGACCCCTGCGCGGTCATGGTGGAGCTCGTTGAAACCGCCGCGGCTCGGGCCGGTGAACCCGTACTCGTCGTACGCGAGAGCGACCGCCTCGTCCTCCTCGCCGTCGACCAGGGCGCCGTCGCCGACGCCTGCGCGACGTACGCCGCGGAAGCGGATCGCGCCCGCGACGCCGGGGCGACGCCGGCGCCCGCCCCCGACAGCGCTCTCGTCATCGGCCTCTCCGCGCCCTCGGGCCCCGTGGCCGCCGCGACCGCGTACAAGCAGGCCGAACAGGCCCTCTCCGTGGCGCGACGTCGCGGCCGGACGCTGGTCGAGCACGAAGACGTCGCGGCGGGTTCCGTGCTTCCGCTGCTCGCCGACGACGCGGTACGCGCCTTCGCGGACGGCCTCCTGCGCGCGCTCCACGACCACGACGCGACGGGGCGCGGCAATCTCGTCGCCTCCCTGCGCGCCTGGCTCGCCCATCACGGCCAGTGGGACGCCGCAGCGGCCGAGCTGGGCGTCCATCGCCACACCCTCCGCTACCGCATGCGCCGCGTCGAGGAGATCCTCGGACGCTCCCTCGACGACCCCGACGTACGGATGGAACTCTGGCTCGCGCTCAAGGCGACCACCACGCCGGGCGGCCCCGCCTGACGGGACGCGGCGGTGCGTCGCGGGGCGGCGTCGGCGGTACGTCGCGCGCGCGGCGCGAGCGGTACGTGGCGGGGCGACGTCGCGTCCTACGCCGCGTGAATCCGGCCACGTACCGCGGCGTCCCGTACGCGACGTGCACACGCGACGTCGCGCGGCGTACGACGCGTCCGACGCCGCGCCGTGCACCCTCACGTCGCGTCCGCTACGCCTCGTCCCCATGCCTCGCGCGCGACGTCCCGCCCGGTGGCTCCGCCCGACGCCCCCCGTACGGCTATCGCCAATACGGCGCGTCCCGCTGTCCGGCCGCTACGCGACGGACAAACGACGCGGCGCGACGCGGCCCTTACGGTGGCCCTGCTGAGGCGTACCGCCTCGCGCGACGCCGCGCCACGCGACGTACGCACGCCACCACTGCACTGCGGAAGGGCCGGGACTCGCGATGACTTCCACCCATGCCTTCTGGCTCGCCGGCCGCCAGGCCACGGGCGAGACCACGTTCGACGTCACCTCGCCGTGGGACGGCAGCCTCGTCGGGAAGGTCGGCATTCCCACCGAGGCGCAGGTCGAGGAGGCGGTCGCCGCCGCGTACGCGGTGCGTGAGGAGTTCGCCGCGAGCCCCGCGCACGTACGCGCGGCCGCGCTCGACCATGTCGCGAAGCGGCTCGCCGAGCGCACCGAGGAGATCGCGCGGCTGATCTCCGCCGAGAACGGCAAGCCCGTCAAGTGGGCGCGCGGCGAGGTCGGCCGCGCCGTCTCGGTCTTCCGCTTCGCGAGCGAGGAGGCACGGCGCTTCAACGGTGGTGAGGGGCTCCGGCTCGACACCGACGCGGGCGGGGAGGGGCGTATCGGCCTCACGCGGCGTTTCCCGCGCGGCGTCGTCCTCGGCATCGCGCCGTTCAACTTCCCGCTCAACCTGTGCGCCCACAAGGTCGCCCCGGCCCTCGCGGCCGGCGTGCCGATCATCCTCAAGCCGGCGCCCGCGACGCCCCTCTCCGCACTCGTGCTCGGCGAGATCCTCGCCGAGACGACACTGCCCGCCGGTAGCTGGTCCGTCCTGACCGTCGAGAACGACCGCATGCCCGCCCTCGTCCAGGACGAGCGGCTGCCGGTGATCTCGTTCACGGGCTCGGAGAAGGTCGGCTACGCGATCATGGAATCGGTCCCGCGCAAGCACTGCACCCTGGAACTCGGCGGCAACGGCGCGGCCGTCGTCCTCGCGGACTACGCCTCGGACGCCGACCTCGACTGGGCCGCGAGCCGCATCGCGACGTTCTCGAACTACCAGGGCGGCCAGTCCTGCATCTCGGTCCAGCGCGTCATCGCCGATGCCGCCGTCTACGACCGCCTCGCCGAACGCGTCGTCAAGGCCGTCGAGGCCCAGGTGACGGGCGACCCCTCCGACCCGGCGACGGAGGTCGGCCCGCTCGTCAGCGAGGACGCCGCGCGGCGCGTCGAGTCCTGGGTCGACGAGGCCGTCACCGCCGGAGCGACGCTTCTGACCGGCGGTGAGCGCGACGGCGCGACGTACGCCCCCACCGTCCTCACGGACCTTCCCACCGACACGACCCTCGCGCGGGAGGAGGTCTTCGGTCCCGTGCTGTCCCTGATCAAGGTGAACGGCGAGGACGAGGCGTACGCCGCGGTCAACGACTCGAAGTACGGGCTCCATGCCGGCGTCTTCACGCACGACGTGCAGGCGGCGTTCCGCGCCCACCGCGCGCTGGAGGTCGGCGGTGTGATCATCGGCGACGCGCCCTCGTACCGCGCCGACCAGATGCCGTACGGCGGCGCCAAGCTCTCCGGCGTCGGGCGCGAGGGCGTCCGCTCGGCGATGGAGGACTACACCTACGAGCGGATCATGGTCTTCACCGGCGTCCAGCTCTGAACCGCCGGGGCAGTACGCCCCGGTACCTCGACCCGCGAGGACGCGGCGCCCACGCGACCGACCACGGCGCGGCGGGCGTCGCGTCGTGAGCGGGGCGCGGGACGACGTCGCGTACGCAGCGCACGCGACGACGCGACGTGGCACATGCCACGTCGCGTGTGAGCTGGGAAAACGACGCGACGTCGCGTCGGCCCCGCGCGCCGGCTAAACCCTTTGACCAGGCCCCCGCCGCGCGTCATGGTCACCCCTATGAGCAACGCACCGACACCACATCCCGCCCCCTCTCCCGCCGAGCCTTCCCCCTCGGACGAGGAACTCCGCCGCACCCTTCTCGCCGCCTACGACGCGCAGCTGCGCGGCGAGAACGAGTTCGCCGACCCGCGCGCACGCGTCGAGCACGACGGGCCACTCGTGCGCTTCACCGGCGTCGAAACCGGCTACATCACCGGGCCGAGGGATCTCGGCGTGGAGGGCGACGCCCTGGACGCGCTGATCGCCAGGCAACGCGACAGGTATGCCGAGTTGGGCATCGAGACCGAGTGGAAGACGCGCGGGCACGACGCCCAGAAGGACCTGCCGGAGCGGCTCCGCGCGGCGGGCTTCGTCCCCGAAGAGCCCGAAACCGTCTTCGTCGGCCGCACGGAGGACCTCGCCCGGCTCGAACCCCGCTTGCCGGACGGCCTCAGGATGCGCAGCGCGACGTCGCTCACCGACCTCCGCGGCATCGACGCCATGAACGAGCAGGTCTGGGGCGAGTCCCGACCCCGCGCCGACGAACTCCACCGCATCCTGACCACGTCGCCCGAGAACATGACTGTCCTCCTCGTCGAGCCCGACCCTGAAGCCGCGCCCGCGACCACGCCGCGTACGACGCGTTCCTACGCAGCCGACGCCGCGCCCCGAGACGCCGCGCCCCACGCCGTCGCGCAGGACGCCGCCTCCGCGCCACACGTCGCGCAGAACTCCGCCTCCGCCCCGTACGACGCGAAGCGCGACGCCCGTCCCCACGTCGCGCAGGACGCCGCCCCCGCGACCCCCGGCTCCGCCTCGCCCGCCCCCACGCCGCCCCCCACCCCGCTCCACGCCTCCCGCATCGAGTTCGTCCCCGGCACCGACTTCGCCGGGCTCTGGGGCGGCTCCACGCTCGCCGCGTGGCGCGGGCGCGGTCTGTACCGCGCGACGGTCGCGACACGTGCCCGGATCGCCGCCGCGCGCGGCGTCCGGTACCTCCAGGTGGACGCGAGTGCCGACAGCGCACCCATCCTGCGCCGCCTCGGCTTCCTGGAGCTCACGACCACGACGCCCTACATCTGGACGCCGCCCGCCGGGTGACTTCCGGGACTCGCTGTCCTCTCGCACAGGTCTTATGGCGAGAATGGGGGGATGACCGACAGTCCTGCTCCACTCGCCGACCCCCACCTCCGCTACGACGCCACGCCGGGACGCCGCGACATCGTCGTGCTCGGCTCCACGGGCTCCATCGGTACGCAGGCCGTGGACCTCGTCCTGCGCAACCCGGACCGCTTCCGGGTCACCGCGCTCTCCGCGGCGGGCGGCAGGGTCGGCCTGCTCGCCGAGCAGGCGTACCGCCTGCGCGTGGACCACGTCGCGGTGGCGCGCGAAGACGTCGTACCGCAACTGCGCGAGGCGCTCTCCGCGCAGTACGGCGCGGAGCCGCTGCCCGAGATCCTCGCGGGCCCCGACGCCGCGACGCACCTCGCGGCGTCGCCCTGCCACACCGTCCTCAACGGCATCACCGGCTCCATCGGCCTCGCCCCCACCCTCGCGGCGCTGAAGGCCGGACGCACCCTCGCGCTCGCCAACAAGGAGTCGCTCATCGTCGGCGGCCCGCTCGTCAAGGCCCTCGCGGCGCCGGGCCAGATCATCCCCGTCGACTCCGAGCACGCCGCGCTCTTCCAGGCGCTCGCCGCCGGCACGCGCGCCGAGGTGCGCAAGCTCGTCGTCACGGCCTCGGGAGGCCCCTTCCGGGGCCGTACGAGGGCCGAACTGGCCACCGTCACCCCGCAGGACGCGCTCGCGCACCCCACGTGGTCCATGGGCCCGGTCATCACCGTCAACTCCGCGACGCTCGTCAACAAGGGCCTGGAGGTCATCGAGGCGCACCTCCTCTACGACATCCCCTTCGACCGCATCGAGGTCGTCGTGCACCCGCAGTCCTACGTGCACTCGATGGTCGAGTTCGTGGACGGATCGACGCTCGCCCAGGCCACGCCGCCCGACATGCGCGGCCCCATCGCGATCGGCCTCGGCTGGCCCGAGCGCGTGCCCGACGCCGCGCGCGGATTCGACTGGAGCACCGCGTCGTCCTGGGAGTTCTTCCCGCTCGACGACGACGCGTTCCCCTCCGTCGGACTCGCCCGGCACGTGGGGCGGCTCGCGGGGACGGCGCCGGCGGTGTTCAATGCCGCCAACGAGGAATGTGTGGACGCCTTTCTCAAGGGCGCCCTCGCCTTCAACGCGATCATGGACACGGTGACCGCCGTGGTGGCCGAGCACGGCACGCCCGCGGCGGGAACCGCCCTGACGCTTGAGGACGTTCTCGACGTGGAGACCTGGGCACGGGCCCGGGCACGCGAACTTGCTGCGAAGGCGACAGTGGAGGCCACTGCGTGACCGTATTGATGACGATCCTCGGCATAGTCGTCTTCGTGATCGGGCTGCTGTTCTCGATCGCCTGGCACGAGCTGGGGCACCTTTCCACCGCGAAGCTCTTCGGCATCCGCGTGCCGCAGTACATGGTCGGCTTCGGGCCGACGCTCTTCTCGCGCAAGAAGGGCGACACCGAGTACGGCGTCAAGGCCGTGCCGCTCGGCGGCTACATCCGCATGATCGGGATGTTCCCGCCGGGCCCCGACGGACGCATCGAGGCACGTTCCACGTCGCCTTGGCGCGGCATGATCGAGGACGCCCGCTCCGCCGCGTACGAGGAACTCGAACCCGGCGACGAGACGCGCATGTTCTACACGCGCAAGCCGTGGAAGCGCGTCATCGTGATGTTCGCGGGCCCCTTCATGAACCTGGTGCTCGCCGTCGCGATCTTCTTCGGCGTCATGATGACCTTCGGCCTGAACACGCAGACCACCACGGTCAGCACGGTCTCCGACTGCGTCATCAACCAGAGCGAGAACCGCGACACCTGCGCCAAGAGCGACGCCCCCGCGCCCGCCAAGGCCGCGGGCCTCAAGCCGGGCGACAAGATCGTCGCGTACAACGGGCAGTCCGTCGACGACTACAGCGTCCTCCAGTCCCGCATCCGCGCCTCGCACGGCGCGGCGACGATCACGGTCGAACGCGACGGCACGCGCCGTACGCTCCACGCCGACGTCATAGAGAACCAGGTCGCCAAGACGGACGGCGACGGCGGCGTCGTCGACGGCGAGTACGTCACCGCGGGCTTCCTCGGCTTCACGCCGGCCTCGGGCATCGTCAAGCAGTCCTTCGGGCAGTCCGTCGACCAGATGGGCACCATGATGGAGAACGGCGTCCAGTCGATGCTGGCGCTGCCCTCCAAGATCCCCGACCTGTGGAACGCGGCGTTCGACGGCGGGGAGCGCAAGCAGGACTCGCCCATGGGCGTCCTCGGCGCGGCGCGGGTGGGTGGCGAGGTCTTCACCCTCGACATCCCGCCGGAGAACCAGATCGCGATGATGCTGTTCCTCGTCGCGGGCTTCAACCTCTCCCTGTTCCTCTTCAACATGCTGCCCCTGCTGCCCCTCGACGGCGGCCACATCGCGGGCGCGCTCTGGGAAGCGGTCCGCCGCCACACGGCCCGCGTCTTCCGCCGCCCCGACCCGGGCCCCTTCGACGTCGCGAAGCTGATGCCGGTGGCGTACGTCGTGGCGGGCATCTTCGTGTGCTTCACGCTGCTCGTGTTCATCGCCGACCTGGTGAACCCGGTCAAGATCACTTGAGACGGCGCGGCGCACGTCGCGCTACGCGGACTCGACCCGCGGCAGGGTGGGGGCGTGGCGATGCGTCGCGAGGGGGGCGGGGTGCGTCGCGACGGAGCGTGGGGCCGGGTGCGACGCCGCGCGCATCGTGCCTGGTCACACGCGACGTGGCATATGCGACGTCGCGTCGTGATGTACGGGTCGCCGCTCCGCGTACGGCGCGACGTGCCCACGCCGCGTGCTGGGCTCCGCGGCACCCGTCGTACGCCGCCTCGTGCGCTCCGTGCGGCGCGACGTACGGCGCGCGACGTAGCGCCGCGTACGGCAGCGCGCGACGACGTCAGGACGCGACGTACCACCACGCGACGTCGCGCCGTACGCGGCCAGGACGAGGCGGTACGCGACGTACCGCCGTGGGCCGCGCGGCGCCGGGCAGGTGGCGCACGACCGACGAACAGGTGACCCGTTGCGGGTCCGTGTTCCCTCGATCCGGTAGTGACGTAATCTCGGGTGACGGAGCCCGAGGATTCCGGGACCGATATCCACACGTTGGGGTTGCACTGCAGATGACTGCGATTTCACTGGGAATGCCGTCCGTTCCTACCCAGCTCGCCGAGCGCAGGAAGAGCCGGCAGATCCAGGTCGGGAGCGTCCCCGTCGGCGGTGGCGCCCCCGTGTCCGTCCAGTCGATGACCACCACACGTACCTCCGACATCGGCGCGACGCTCCAGCAGATCGCCGAGCTGACGGCCTCCGGCTGCCAGATCGTGCGCGTCGCGTGCCCGACGCAGGACGACGCCGACGCGCTGCCCGTCATCGCGCGCAAGTCGCAGATCCCCGTCATCGCGGACATCCACTTCCAGCCGAAGTACGTCTTCGCCGCCATCGACGCCGGCTGCGCGGCGGTCCGTGTGAACCCGGGCAACATCAAGCAGTTCGACGACAAGGTCAAGGAGATCGCCCAGGCCGCGGGCGACGCGGGTGTGCCGATCCGTATCGGCGTCAACGCCGGTTCGCTCGACAGGCGGCTGCTCGAGAAGTACGGCAAGGCCACGCCCGAGGCGCTCGTCGAGTCCGCCCTGTGGGAGGCGTCGCTCTTCGAGGAGCACGGGTTCCGCGACATCAAGATCTCGGTCAAGCACAACGACCCCGTCGTCATGGTCAACGCCTACCGCCAGCTCGCGCAGGCGTGCGACTACCCCCTTCACCTCGGCGTCACCGAGGCCGGACCTGCCTTCCAGGGCACCATCAAGTCCGCCGTCGCCTTCGGCGCGCTGCTGGCCGAGGGCATCGGCGACACGATCCGCGTCTCCCTCTCGGCGCCGCCCGCCGAGGAGGTCAAGGTCGGCCTCCAGATCCTGGAGTCCCTCAACCTCAAGCCGCGCCGCCTGGAGATCGTCTCCTGCCCCTCCTGCGGGCGCGCCCAGGTCGACGTCTACAAGCTCGCCAACGAGGTCACCGCCGGGCTCGACGGCATGCAGGTCCCGCTGCGCGTCGCGGTCATGGGCTGCGTCGTCAACGGGCCGGGCGAGGCCCGCGAGGCCGACCTCGGCGTCGCCTCCGGCAACGGCAAGGGACAGATCTTCGTCAAGGGCGAGGTCATCAAGACCGTGCCCGAGTCCAAGATCGTGGAGACCCTCATCGACGAGGCGCAGAAGATCGCCGCCCAGATGGAGGCCGACGGCATCACCTCGGGCGAGCCCGAGGTCTCGATCAGCTGAACCACACCACCGACGGCCCGGGGACGCTGACGTCTCCGGGCCGTTCGTGGGCGTGGGGCGGCGGTTCGGTGCGACGTTGCGACGCGGCGGCGGTGCGCGAGGCGACGCCGCGACGGTGCGACGGCGCGCGTGCAAGGACGGCGCGTCAGGGACATCGCCCCGAGTGACATCGTGCCTGGTCACACGCGACGTCGTATATGCCACGTCGCGCGACGGTACGAGGACCAGGCGCGTGGCGCGCGGCGCATGGTCCCCTGCCGGGGCTGCGTCGCACGCGTCACGGGCATGTGCGGCGTCGCGTGCAGCCGTGCGCCGCTCCGCTCCGCCCCCGCGCGCGGTGGGCCGCTCGGCCCGGTGCCACCGTCCCCGGAGCACGTCGCCCCCGCGCCGGGTACAGTGCCAAAACCAGTAGCCCGTACGGTGAGGCGCTTCGAACGTGTTGACTCAGACCACCACCAGGGTCCTCGGTCCCGAAGACCTGGACGCCGCGTTGGCAGTCCTGCATCAGGACCCGGTGGCGAACGCCTTCGTCACCTCTCGCGTCCAGGTGGCCGGTCTCGACCCCTGGCGGCTCGGTGGCGAGATGTGGGGCTGGTACCAGCGCGGGCACCTCACCTCGCTGTGCTACGCGGGCGCGAACCTCGTCCCCATCTGCGCGACGCCCGACGCCGTACGCGCCTTCGCGGAACGGGCCCGTCGCGCGGGCCGGCGCTGCTCGTCGATCGTCGGCCCGGCCGAACCCACCCGTCTGCTCTGGTCCCTGCTCGAACCGTACTGGGGCCCCGCCCGCGAGGTCCGTGCCTGCCAGCCGCTCATGACCACGGACCAGCCCTCCGAGGTGCTTCCCGACCCGCTTGTGCGCCGCGTGCGCCGCGACGAGGTCGAGACGCTGATGCCCGCCTGCGTCGCGATGTTCACCGAGGAGGTCGGGATCTCCCCGCTCGCCGGGGACGGCGGTCTCCTCTACCAGGCGCGCGTCGCCGAACTGGTCAACGCCGGGCGCTCCTTCGCCCGCATCGACGACGGCAAGGTCGTCTTCAAGGCCGAGATCGGCGCGGCGACCTCCGAGGCGTGTCAGATCCAGGGCGTCTGGGTCGCTCCGGAGTACCGCGGTCGCGGGCTCGCGGCCCCGGGCATGGCAGCGGTCCTCGCGTACGCGCTGCGCGACATAGCCCCGGTGGCGAGCCTGTACGTGAACGACTTCAACACCGCCGCACGCGCGACGTACCGCCGGGTCGGCTTCCAGGAGACGGGCACCTTCGCGAGCATCCTCTTCTGAACGGAGCCCCGACTCCGGACCGGGATCTTGGCCCCGAGTACCCGGAACCCAGGCGCCGGGCCCGCCCCCCCACGACGCGACGTTGCGCACGACCGACGCGACGTTCGCGCAGGTCGCACGCGACGTGTCACGCGACGTGGCGCCGGCCACGCGCTGCCGTCCGCACGCGGCGTGCCAGGCGTCCGCACCCCCCCCGAGAAGTGAGGCAAGACATGACCGACCCCACCGACGGCCCCCGCGAGAACGGCGGCGACGGCGCCCGCGACGTCGCGACGGACCGCGCCGCCTGGGACGACTGGCGCGCGCGACGTCGCGCGGCCCTCACCGCGCCGCAGGGCAATCTCGCCCTCGTCGAGACCCGCTGGGCCCCGCTCGGCGAGCGTCCCGACCTTGAGGCGGCGCGGGCCGAACTGGAGGAGGGGCAGACCCTCACCACCTTGGAGCGCACCGAGCCGGCCAGCGGGCGCCCCGAATTCGGGCTGCGCCGCTGGGACCCGCGCTCGCCCGCCGTGCGTCACTTCGACTCCGTCGCCACGTTCCCGTACCGCCCCGACTGGGTCCTGGAGGCCGAGTACGAGCCGGTGGAAGGCGCCAGGACGGTCCCCTTCGAGCACATCCGCGACAACGGCGGAACGCGCGACCTCGTCGTTCCCGGCGACCTGCGGCTCACTCTCGACGGTGCCGCCTACACCCTCAGCGCCTTCGACGACGACGGCACCCTGCTGCTCGTCTTCGGCGACCCGACGAACGGAAAGAGCACCTACGGCGCGGGCCGCTTCCTCTTCGTGCACCGCGACGAGCGAAACAGCGGGCCGCAGCGTGTCGTGCTCGACTTCAATCGTGCCTTCGTGCCCCCGTGCGGATTCTCTGACCAGTACAACTGCCCCATGCCGCCGCGCCAGAACAGGCTGCGTGTGCCCGTCGAGGCCGGCGAGAAGGTGCCGGTCTTCCGCGACGGGTACGGTGCCCACTGACCATCGGCGCGGCGGGCACTGAGCGTCGGGACGCCGAGCACCCACCGTCGCTACTGCGCGAAACGACCGCCGACGCGCGCACGGCGAGCTACGGGGGGCGCCGCGACGCACAACTCATGCGACGTGTTCCCGAGTTGGCGGCCCCACATTGCGTGAGCAACGGAGCGTCGCGCGCGACGTCGCATATGCCACGATGCCCCATCCGCGCGCGACGTCTCACACGTCACGGGCCTCGGCCCTTGGCGACACCGCCCCCGCATCCCGATCACGTCCCGCCGCGCCAACCGCCCGGTCCCGCTCCGTACCGCCCCGTACGACGTCACGTTCACCCCGCCCCGCCCGTACGACGTCGCCCTGGCCCGCACCCCACCCCCCGCCCCCGCTCCCTCCCGTCCCCCCACCCCAAGAGCCCGGTAGTCTCCCCGCATGTCGAGCAACCCCGGGCACACCCCCAGGACCCCGGACGAGATCACGGTCGGCCCGCTCGATCTGGCCGCCCGCGTCGACGAGGCACTGGCCGTGCAGGCCCTCGCCTTCGGCCTCACCGACGAGGAGATGGACGTACGGCACCACATCGTGCTGCGACACCTCGGCGTTCCCGGCGCCCGGGCGCTCGGTGCCACGACGGCCGAGAACCGCCTCGTCGGTTTCGTCTACGGCCTGCCGAACGACCGCGCCCACTGGTGGTCGACCGTTGTGCAGCCGTACCTGCGCAGACTCGGCAATGACGAGTGGCTCGACGAGTCCTTCGTGATCACCGAATTGCACGTTCATCCGCGCCACCAGAACCGCGGCATCGGCCGCGCCCTCATCACCGGCCTCACCGACGCGGCGTCGCAGCCCCGCTCGATCCTCTCCGCCATCGACCGGGACACTCCCGCGCGCGGCCTCTACGCCTCGCTCGGCTACCGCGACCTGGCGCGGCAGATCGCCTTCCCGGGCGCGCCGTTGCCGTACGCGGTGATGGGCGCGACGTTGCCTCTGCGCGGCCCGCGTCCCCACCGGGCATAACCGATTTCCGCCAGCCCCTGGGCCCCGGCTAACCTCGTAGCCATCACCCTTTCCTCGCAGGAGTTCACCATGGCCCAGGTCCAGCGCATGTCCCGATTGATGGTCAAGACACTGCGTGACGACCCGGCGGACGCCGAGACGCTCAGCCACAAGCTGCTGGTCCGCGCCGGCTACGTGCGTCGTACGGCCGCCGGTATCTGGTCCTGGCTGCCGCTGGGCAAGAAGGTCCTCGACAACATCTCGCAGATCGTCCGCGAGGAGATGGACGCCATCGGCGCCCAGGAGGTGCTGCTGCCCGCGCTCCTCCCGAGGGAGCCCTACGAGGCGTCGGGGCGCTGGGAGGAGTACGGCGACCTGCTGTTCCGGCTCAAGGACCGCAAGGGCGCCGACTATCTGCTCGGTCCCACGCACGAGGAGATCTTCACGCAGGTCGTGAAGGACCAGTGCACCTCGTACAAGGACCTGCCGGTCATGCTCTACCAGGTCCAGACGAAGTACCGCGACGAGGCGCGTCCCCGCTCCGGGGTGCTGCGCGGCCGCGAGTTCGTCATGAAGGACTCGTACTCCTTCGACACGACCGACGAGGGCCTCGCCGAGTCGTACGCGCTGCACCGCGAGGCGTACCGCAAGATTTTCGCGCGTCTCGGCCTCGACTACCGCATCGTCTCCGCCGTCTCGGGCGCCATGGGCGGCTCGGCCTCGGAGGAGTTCCTCGCCCCGGCCGCGGCCGGTGAGGACACCTTCGCCGACTGCCCCAACTGCGGTTTCGCCGCGAACACCGAGGCCGTCACCTTCAAGGGCGCCGCGGTCGACGGTTCCGCCCACGGCCCGGTCGAGGAGCTGGACACCCCCAACACGCCGACGATCGAGGCTCTCGCCGGACACCTCGGCGTCCCGGCGTCGGCGACGCTCAAGAACCTGCTCGTCAAGGTGGACGGCGAGATCGTCGCCGTCGGCGTCCCGGGCGACCGCGAGGTCGACCTCGGCAAGCTCGGCGAGCACCTGGCGCCCGCCGTCGTGGACATCGTCACGGCCGAGGACTTCGAGACGAACCCCGAGCTGGTACGCGGCTACGTCGGCCCCCAGGGCCTGAAGATCCGCTACATCGCCGATCCCCGCGTCGCGCCCGGCACCGCCTGGGTCACGGGTGCCAACAAGCCCGACACCCACGCGCGCAACGTCGTCGCCGGCCGCGACTTCGAGGTCGACGACTACCTCGACGTCGTCGTCGTCGAGGAGGGCGACCCCTGCCCCAACTGCGGCCAGGGCCTCCACCTCGACCGCGCCATCGAAATCGGCCACATCTTCCAGCTCGGCCGCAAGTACGCCGACACCTTCCAGCTCGACGTCCTCGGCCAGAACGGCAAGCCCGTCCGCGTCACGATGGGCTCCTACGGCATCGGCGTCTCGCGCGCCGTCGCCGCCCTCGCCGAGCAGACCGCCGACGACAAGGGCCTGTGCTGGCCCGCCGAGGTCGCGCCCGCCGACGTCCACATCGTCGCCGCGGGCAAGGTCCTCCAGACCGAGCTGGCCCTGGAGATCGCGGACAAGCTCGCCGCCGCGGGCGCTCGTGTCCTCGTCGACGACCGCGCGGGCGTTTCGCCCGGCGTCAAGTTCACCGACGCGGAACTCATCGGCGTCCCGAAGACCGTCATCGCCGGCCGCCGCGCCGCCGAGGGCATCGTCGAGCTCAAGGACCGCCGTACGGGCGAGCGCGAGGAACTCCCGGTCGAGGAAGCCGTCGCCCGTCTGACCGCCTGAGCCGGCCGAAGCTCCCCCGGCACCGCCCCGAAGCGCGGGACGTCACGCGACGTCCCGCGCTTCGGCATGTGGGTGGGGGCGGCGCGGGCGCTCGGGAAGGCGGGGGACGGCGCGGTGTGGGACAGGGCGGCGCTTTCCCCAGGTGCGCGGCGTCGTCCGCCAGGGGTACGCCGCCTCCTCGCGCGTCACGCGACGTCACGCGACGTCACGGCGCATCGTGCCTGGTCGCACGCGACGTGGTGGGCGCGACGTCGCGACGTGCGCGTGGTGCTGGCGCGACGTACGGTGCGCGCGGACGCGACGTAGAGGTGCCCCGTGCGCGACGTGCCGGGCCCCCTTCCGTACGCGACGTCATTCCGTGCAGCCCGACGTCCCGCCCACCACGTCGCGCCTCAGAGCCAGGCCGCGAACTCCAGCAGCGTCTCGCCCTCCTGGCGGCGCCCCGCCGCGAGCGCGGCCACGCCGGCCGCCGTCGCGCGGAAGTGGGACCAGCCCTGGACCCGGTCGCGGTCCAGATCGAGCGCGTCCGCGAGCTTGGCGACGCGACGTCGCGCGGCGCTCGCCCCGCCGTCGCTCGCGACGAGGTCCTCCAGCCGGTCACGCGCCAGGCGGGCGACGTCGTAGGCGCGCTCGCCGATCACGGGCTCGGGGCCGACCGCGAGCCACGGCAGCCGCTCGCCGGCGAGGACCTTCGTCTGCCGGAAGGCGCCGTGCAGCAGCACGCGTTCCGAGTCCGGCCGCGCGGCGTCCCCGAGCAGGTCGCGTCGTACCGCGAGGGCGTTCTCGACGAGGGGCAGGACGAGCGGGCCGGCCGTCTCGCGCATGCGGGCGGCCTGCCGCTCCGTGCGTGCGGCGAGCGTTTCGAACGGCGACTCGTCGGTCACCGGCACCCACAGCCTGCGCACCGTCTCCGCCGCTTCGAGCATCGCCTTCGCCTGCGGCAGGGAACTCAGCGAGATCTCAGGGCGCAGGCGCTCCAAGAGCAGGCCGCGTTCACTCGCGAGCGCCGTTGCCCGCCCCGTCGGGGCGGAGGGCGCCGCGCCGTCCCCCGCGCCCGCCTCCCCACCGGCCTCGGGGCCGGCGAGTAGGCGGCATGCCCCCAGGCCGTCCCACCGCGCGAGCGCCGCC
>NZ_JAAGLR010000621.1 GCF_010548245.1 Streptomyces sp. SID11385 | reverse complement strand
GCCGAGGCGACCGCGCGGATACGCCAGTGGTACGCGCGCCGCACCCCCGCCGCGCGGGAGCCCGCCGTGGCCGCCGTGCTCGCCGAGGGGATGCGCTGGCTGGAGCGGCCCTGGCCCGCGGTCGCCGAGGAGGCGGGGCTCGAACCCGTACTCGGGCAGGGCGACGGGAACCTCGCCAACTTCCTGTGGGACGGGGAGCGGGTGCGCGTCGTCGACTTCGAGGAGTCGGGCCGCAGCGACCGGGCCTTCGAACTCGCCGAGATCACCGAGCACGTCGGCTCGTGGGTCGACCCCGGCACCGTCTTCGACGCCGAGGAGTTCCTCGGCCTCGTGCCGCTGGACGCGGGCGAGCGGATCAGGCTGCTGGAGTGCCGGCGGCTGATCGCCCTCGTCTGGCTGCTCCTGCTCACCCGCGACGACCCGGCGCGCCCGCGCAACCCGCGCGGCACCGTGCGGGCGCAGGCGGCGCGGCTCGACGCGCTGCTCGGCCAGGAGGGCTGAGCACCGACCGGCGGCCCGGCCCCGTGCGAGGGATCACGGTGCCCCCTCTGGACGACATACCGACTAGTCGGCATGATGATCCGGAAGAGCCTCGGGAACACGGGCAGTGCCCGGGGACAGTGGCAGAGCCTTGGAGCCAGTGAAGGAGTCGAGCATGAGTGAGGACCCCCCGCCGGGCCTGGACCCCGGGCGGCTGCGCGCGTACCTGGACCGGGAACGGCCCGGGCTCGTGGCGGGCCCGCTGCGGGCGCGGCTCATCGAGGGCGGCCGGTCCAATCTGACGTACGCGGTGACGGACGGGGCGCGCCGCTGGGTCGTCCGGCGCCCGCCGCTGGGCCACGTGCTCGCGACGGCGCACGACATGCGCCGCGAGTACCGGGTGATGACGGCGCTCGCGGGGACGCCCGTGCCGGTGCCGCCGACCGTGCTGCTGTGCGAGGGCGAGGCGGCGGAGGCGGTGCTCGGGGCGCCGTTCTACGTCATGGACTTCGTCGAGGGCACCCCGTACCGCACCGCCGACGAGCTCGCCGGGCTCGGCCCGGAGCGCACGCGTGCCACCGTGCTCTCGCTCGTGGACACGCTCGTGGACCTGCACGCGGTGGACCCGGAGGCGGCCGGGCTCGGCGACTTCGGGCACCCGGACGGCTTCCTGGAGCGGCAGTTGCGCCGCTGGGCGAAGCAGCTCGACGCCTCGCGCAGCCGCGAGCTGCCGGGCATCGACCAGCTCCAGGAAGCCCTTGCCGCGCGGCTGCCCCGCTCCCCCGCGCCGACGGTCGTGCACGGCGACTACCGGCTCGACAACGTCCTCGTGGACGCGGACGACCGCATCACCGCCGTACTGGACTGGGAGATGTCCACGCTCGGCGACCCGCTGACCGACCTCGGCCTCCTCGCGATGTACAGCACGCCGCTGGAGCTGCCGGGCTCGCCCATCGCGACGAGCGCGTCCGCGCCCGGCTACCCGCTGCCCGGCGAGCTGATCGAGCGGTACGCGGCCCGCTCGGGCCGCGACGTCTCCGCGCTGTCCTGGTACACGGCCTTCGCCTGGTTCAAGCTCGCCGTGATCCTTGAGGGCATCCACTACCGCTTCACGCGCGGGCAGACCGTCGGCGCGGGCTTCGACCGCATCGGCGAACTCGTCCCCGTCTTCCTGCGTCACGGCCTCACCACCCTCAAGGAGGGCTGATCCATGGACTTCGCTTTCGACGCGCGCACCGAGGAACTGCGCGCGAAGCTCCTCGCCTTCATGGACGCGCACGTCTATCCGGCCGAGCAGACCGACGCCGTCCAGCGCGCCGCGCTCGACTCGCCGTGGCGCACGACGGACGTCGTCCGGGAGCTGAAGGCCGAGGCGCGGCGACAGGGCCTGTGGAACCTGTTCCTGCCCGACAGCGCGTACGGGGCCGGGCTGACGAACCTCCAGTACGCGCCGCTCGCCGAGATCACCGGGCGCAGCCCGCACCTCGCGCCGCTCGCGACGAACTGCGCCGCGCCCGACACGGGGAACATGGAGGTGCTGCACCAGTTCGGCACCGAGGAGCAGAAGAAGCGGTGGCTGGAACCGCTGCTCGCGGGCGAAATCCGCTCGGCCTTCGCGATGACGGAGCCGGAGGTGGCCTCCTCGGACGCGACGAACATCGAGACGCGTATCGAGCGCGACGGGGACGCGTACGTCGTCACCGGGCGCAAGTGGTACATCTCCGGGGCGATGAACCCGGACTGCGCGATCTTCATCGTGATGGGCAAGACCGACCCGGACGGGCCCGACCTCCGCCGCCAGCAGTCGATGATCCTCGTCCCGCGCGACACGCCGGGCGTCGAGGTGCGGCGCGCGATGTCGGTGTACGGCTTCCAGGACCACGCGCACGGCGGGCACGCGGAGGTCGTCTTCGACCACGCGCGGGTCCCCGCCGGGAACCTGGTCGGCGAGGAGGGCGGCGGCTTCGCGATCGCGCAGGCGCGGCTCGGCCCGGGGCGCATCCACCACTGCATGCGGCTCATCGGCATGGCCGAGCGGGCGATCGACCTCATGTGCGAGCGGGCGGTGTCCCGTACGGCCTTCGGGAAGCCGCTCGCCGCGCAGGGCGTCGTGGGCGAGTGGATCGCGGACGCGCGGGTCGCGGTGGAGCAGTTGCGGCTGCTCGTGCTGAAGACGGCGTGGCTCATGGACACGGTGGGGAACAAGGGGGCGCACACCGAGATCCAGTCGATCAAGATCGCGACGCCGCGGACGGTGGTCGGGATTCTCGACAAGGCGGTGCAGTTGTACGGGGCGGGTGGGGTGAGCCAGGACTATCCGCTCGCCGAGTTGTGGGCCGCCGCGCGGACGTTGCGGCTGGCGGACGGGCCGGACGAGGTGCATCAGCGGTCGCTCGCGCGGCGGGAGTTGAAACGGTTCGTGTGAACCCGGGCCGTGGGGTCCGCCCCTTGCGGGGCGGGCCCTCTTTTGCGCTTCGCGCGGTGTCCTCAAACTCCCCCAGCCTTCGGCCGGGAGGTACCCCCAGACGGGCTGGAGTTTGGTGCCGGTCGCGAATTTGGTGCGGGATTGCTCAGCGCCCTCAGCAGCAGGTCCGCCAAGTGGTCCGCCACTTCCTGGGGGCCCATCGGGCCGCCCGGTTTGTACCAGGTGGCCAGGTGGTGGACCGAGCCGAAGTGGTAGTCGACCACCAGGTCGGCGGGGGTGGCCGTGGAGAAGACGCCCTCCTTCTGGCCCAGCTCGATGAGGGCGCGGAAGCGTTCGTGGTAGCGGCGGCGTTCGGCGCGGACTTCCTTGTTCTTCTCGGGGCTCAGGTGGTGCATCGAGCGGAAGAAGATCGCGGCGTCGTCGAGGTTCTCGATCGTGGTGACGACGACGTCGGCCGCCGCCGCGCGCAGGCGGTCGGCGACCGGCCCGTCCGCGTTCACGTACGTGTCGAGACGCTGTTGCTGGAGGCGCAGGACGCGGGCGTAGACCTCCTGGAGGAGGTCCTCCTTCGACCCGAAGTAGTGGTAGAGGGCGCCCTTGGTGACCCCCGCCGCCTCCACGATCTCCTGCACCGAGGTGCGGTCGTAGCCCTGCTCGGCGAAGAGCCGCGTCGCGGCGGCGAGCAGCCGCTGGGGCACGGGGGTGCCGTCCCCCTCCGTCGTCCTGGCCACCGCTGCCGCCGCCTCTCGCTCTCGTCACGCTCGTTCTAGCGGGAACGCAGTTCCCGCCGCAGAATCTTCCCACTCGTCGTCTTCGGCAGCTCGGGCAGGATCTCGACCTCGCGCGGGTACTTGTACGCGGCGAGGCGCTCGCGGCAGTGCGCGACGAGCGCGGCGGCGTCCGCGGTGCTGTCGGGGCGCAGGCTCACGTACGCCTTGACGGACTCGCCGCGGTAGGAGTCGGGCACGCCGACGACGGCGGCCTCGCGCACGGCGGGGTGGGTGTACAGGACGTCCTCGACCTCGCGCGGCCAGACCTTGAAGCCCGAGGCGTTGATCATGTCCTTCTTGCGGTCGACGACGTAGAGCCAGCCGTCCGCGTCCATGATGCCGATGTCCCCGGTGCGCAGTTCGCCGCCGGGGAAGGTCTCGGCGGTCGCCTCGGGGCGCTGCCAGTACCCGGGGACGACCTGCGGACCGCTCACGACGATCTCGCCGCTCGCGCCGAGCGGTACCTCCCGGCCCTCGTCGTCGAGGATGCGCACGACGGTCTCGGGTCCCGGCACGCCGACCGCGAGGGTGCCGGACTCGGCGTCGACGGGGGCGCGGCGGCCCGGGGGCACGGAGGCGCAGGGGGCGGTGCACTCGGTGAGGCCGTAGCCGTTGTGGACGTAGGGGCCGAAGCGTTCGGCGAAGCCGTCGACCAGGGCGGGCGGGAGCGGGGCGCCGCCCGAGGCGATGTAGGTGAAGGAGGCGAAGTGCTCGCGGGTCGCCTCGGGCCGGGCCGCGAGAGCCATGAAGGCGGTCGCCGGGCCGACGGTGTAGGCGGGGCGGTGCTCGGCGAAGGCGTCGAGCACGGTGCCGGGCTCGAAGCGGTACGTGAGGATCAGCGTTCCCGCGTTCAGGAGGCAGGCGGCGAGTTCGCAGACCATGCCGGTGATGTGGAAGAGCGGCGCGAGCGCGAAGTAGCCGGCGCCCTCGGGGATGCCGGACCCGGTGCGCTGGCGCTCGGCGTTGTAGGCGATGTTCGCGTGCGTGTTGGTGGCGCCCTTGGGCCTGCCGCTCGTGCCGGAGGTGTAGCTGATGAGGGCGGTGTCGGCGCCGCCGGGGAGGACGAGGTCCGGGGCCGCGTGCCCGGCGCGGGCGATCTCGGCCAGGTCCTCGGTGTCGGCGGGGCGCGGCAGGGCCTCCCAGGTGAGCACGCGGGCGTCCTCACGGGTCTGGAAGCCGTGCTCGTCGGCGGTGAGCGCGAACCGTACGGGGCTGCCCTCGACGGCCTCGCGCAGGTACTTCTCCCAGGCGCGGTCGGAACAGACGAGGGCGCTCACCCCGGCGTCGCCGAGGACGTGCCGTACCTCGCCTGTCGTGTACATCGGGTTGACGGGCACGACGACGGCGCCCGCGCGCCAGGCGCCGAGGAGGGCGAGGACGAAGTGCGGCGTGTTCTGGAGCATGAGCGCGACGCGGTCGCCGGGGCGGATGCCGCGCGCGGCGAGGTGCCCCGCGACGGAGGCGGACAGGGCCTCGGTCCGCGCGTAGGTGAGGCGGCCGTCGAAGTAGGCGAGCGCGGTGCGCTCCGGGTGCGCGGCGGCGACGGCGAGGAAGGCGTGGACGGTCGAGTGCGGCGGGGTCACGGGGCGGCGCTGGGCCTCGTTGAGCACGCCGAGCCAGGGCTTCGCCGCGTAGGGGGACGGGGTCACTTCGCGGCCTCCCACTTCTGTTGCAGGTGGTTCATGGAGGTGAGCCAGGCGTCCGGGTCCGCGGCGCGGGCGCGGTAGTAGGCGGCGGTGCCCGGGTGCGGGAGGACGAGGAAGCGGTCCTCAGCCATCGCGGCGAAGAGCGCGTCGGCGACGGCGGCGGGCTCGACGGCGGTGGGCCGCAGGACGAGGTCGCCCGCGCTCCCGGCCGCGTCGAGCATCTCGGTGCGGACGCCCTCGGGGCACACGGCGTGCACGCGCAGCCCGCGGTGGCGGTACGTGACGGAGAGCCACTCGGCGAAGGCGAGGGCGCCGTGCTTGGTGACGCTGTACGGGGCCGAGCCGATCATGGTGAGGAGCCCGGCCGCGGAGACGGTCGAGACGAAGCGGCCGGTGCCGCGCTCCAGCCAGCCGGGGAGGAGAGTCTCGGCGGCGCGGACGTGGGCCATGACGTTGAGGTCCCAGGCGCGGGCCCACGCCTCGGCCGGGGCGGCCTCGGTGCCGGGGTCGCCGACGCCCGCGTTGGCACAGTAGACGTCGACGCGCCCGCCGAGCGCCTCGCGGGCCCTCCCGGCGACCGTTCCGGCGTCGCCGGGGACCGCGAGCCCGCCGATCTCCTCGGCGACGGCCGCCGCGCGTTCGGGATCGCGGTCGTTGACGGCGACCCGCGCGCCCTCGGCGGCGAACCGGCGGGCGAGCGCCGCGCCGATCCCGGCTCCCGCGCCGGTCACGACGACGGCGGCGTCCTTCAGGGATTCCACGAGCGGGTCTCCTTCGACTCGACGCTGAGACGCGGACCGGGAGCGCCCTGCCTGTCGCCCCGGCCCGTTCCGGGCAGACTAACCAGTCGGTATGTCGTGGGGGAAGGGGTGCGACAAGAGCGCGGGAAGCATGGTCACGCGGGGTGGCAGGGGTTAGCGTGCGGGGCACACGAGTACCCGGCGATCTTGGAAGGCATGGCATGAACCTGTCCAGAAGAGGGCTGTTGGCGGCGGGCGGTCTCGCGGGCGCGGGCGCGCTCACCCCGGCGCTCGGCCCCTCCGCCGCCGCCGCGCCGCGTGGCACCCGTACCGGATTCGAGGTCCTCGCGGAGGACGGCTACCGCCTGCTCGCGGGCAGGACGGTCGGGCTCGTCACCAACCCGACGGGGGTGACACGGGACCTGCGCCACCTCGTGGACGTACTGCACGCCGAGCCGCGCGTGCGGCTCACGGCGGTCTTCGGGCCCGAGCACGGTTTCCGCGGCACGGCGCAGGCGGGCGGCTCGGAGGGGAGGAGCACGGACCCGGCGACCGGGCTGCCCGTCTACGACACGTACCTGAAGAGCGGTCAGGCGCTCGCGGACGTCTTCACGGCCTCGGGCGTGGACACGGTGGTGTTCGACATCCAGGACGCGGGGGCGCGCTTCTACACGTACATCTGGACCCTGTACGACTGCATGGAGGCGGCGGCGCTCGCGGGGAAGCGGTTCGTCGTGCTCGACCGGCCCAACCCGCTGGGCGGCCGGGACGCGTACGGGCCGGTGCTGCACGAGGAGTTCGCGAGTTTCGTGGGGCGCGAGCCGATCGCGCAGCAGCACGGGATGACGGTCGCCGAGCTGGCGCGGCTCTTCAACGGGGAGTTCCTGGCGAAGCCCGTGCGCCTGGAGACGGTGCTGATGCGGGGCTGGCGGCGTACGGACTTCTTCGACGCGAGCGGGCTGCCGTGGGTGCCGCCGAGCCCGAACATGCCGACCCCGGACACGGCGCTCGTCTACCCGGGCACGTGCCTGTTCGAGGGCACGACGCTCTCCGAGGGGCGCGGCACGACGCGGCCCTTCGAACTCCTCGGCGCGAAGGGGATCGACGCGCGCTGGGCGGCGGAGGCGAACGCGCTGGGCCTGCCCGGGGTGCGCTTCCGGGAGGCGTACTTCGCGCCCTCGTTCTCGAAGTTCACGGGCGAGACGATCGGCGGGGTGCAGGTGCACGTCACGGATCGCGAGCGCTTCGAGCCGGTACGGACCGGGATCGGGCTGCTCGTGACCGCGAAGAAGGTGTGGCCGGACTTCGCGTGGCGCGAGGACCTGGCGATCGACCGGCTGAGCGGGTCCACGACCGTGCGGACGATGGTCGACGCGGGGGCGGGCACGGACGCGATCACGGCGGCGTGGGCGGCGGAGCTGGCGCGCTTCCGGCGGACGCGGCGTAAGTACCTGCTGTACAGGTGAGGACGCGGGGAGGGGCGAGGGGCGGCGCCCATGCGGGTCGCCGCCCCTCCCCCGTACCTCAGCCGTGCCTCAGCGGTGGCGCGGGTACTCCACGACCTGCTGGTAGGTGGGCCGGTTCTGCCACTGGAAGGCCCCGTGCGTGATGCCGCCGAGGGCGCGGTGGATGATCGCGTCCGAGCACCACTGGTCGCCCGCCCCGCAGGAGTCGTCCCCCGGGTAGACCTGGTCGGCGGGGACGGCGGCGGCCTGCGCGAGGGTCGTGAGGAGCGTCGTACGGCAGGCGCTCAGGTCGCCGGCGCCGCAGTACGTGGCGCCGAGCGGGCCCTCGACCTTGTCGCCGAGCACGGCGCGCAGGTCCTTGGAGACGTAGCCCCACCAGCCGTACTGGAACGCGGACCCCGCGTGCGCGCCGGTCGGGCCGTGCGCGGCGGAGGGGGACTCGTCGACGGTGAGGAGCGAGGTGAGCGAGGCGTAGAGCCCGTCGCCGAGCCCGGGCTTGAACTCGGCCTCGACCAGGCGCGGCCACCACGCGTCCATGATCCGCACGGCATCGCTGTGCCCGTACGACTTCGAGCCCTTCGACGTCTCCTTGCGCTGTGCCCCGTCGTCGAGCCAGGACTCCAACTGCTGGATCGCCGCGGCCTGTTGCGGGTCGGTGACCGGCTGGCTGCGGATCACCTCGAGGAGCGTGGGCAGGACGTCCTCGCCGCGCAGGTCGGTGACGGCCGCGTCGGCCATGGCGCGGGTGAGCGAGGCGCGCGTGACGCCGCCCTTGTCCGCGAGCGCCTTGACCCGGTCGTCCAGGAGGTCGGCGCGGTGCACGGCGCCGAGGCTCAGGTTGGCGGCCGTGTAGCCCTTGGCCTGCTTGTTGTTCCAGGAGACGTAGTAGTCCTGGTTCACGGACTGCGGGTGCTGGTCCGGCGGGGTGAGGGCGGAGGTGTTGTCGGTGGGGTCGAAGTCCTTCCACTCGTAGGCGGGTTCGGCCTTCACCGGGAAGGTGGCGTCGACATTCGCGGCGCGCACGGGGTTGGAGCCCGAGTTGTAGTAGGCGATGTCGCGCGAGTCGGCGTAGAACCAGTTGAAGGCGTAGGCGATGTGGCTCGCGGCGTCCTGGAAGCTCTTGGCGTCCTTGACGTAGCCGGGGTCGTTGAGCATCTGGAAGCCGACGATCGAATCGGCCTCGTGCCGGTACGTGGAGCGCAGCGAGGTGTACGCGACGGGCTTGCCGCCGACCGTGGCGCGGTGGGTCACGATGCCGTACTTGGTGCGGAAGACCTGCATGCGGTACGAGCCCTTCGCGGTGGAGTCCGCGAGGGTCGGGTTCCAGGAGTTGACGCGTTCCAGCTTCTCCATCGGCGTGCAGGTGCCGTGGTAGCGGTAGCCGGTGGAGTCCTTGGTGGCCGCCGAGCCGTCCGCGTTGCACAGCTCGACCGCGTACGTGTCGGTGATGTCCTGGCCCGCGCTCGTCGCCGACCACGAGTAGTCCTGGCCGCGCCCGAGCTGGATGTACATGCCGACGCCCGCGAAGGAGACGCCGCGCGCGCTGATGCCGGGGCCCTGGAGCTCCTGCTGCATGAGCAGTTGCGGCGCGAAGTAGCCGGTCTGCGGGCCGAAGACGGCGACCGGATGGCCGCTCGCGGTCCTCTTGCCGGAGACGAGCAGCGCGTTGGACATGCCCTTCTTGCTCGCGTCCCCGGAGAAGAGGTCGCTCGGCAGGACGCCGTCGTCGAAGACGCCCTGCAAGGGCTTGAGGCTCTTCGGCGCCGTCACCGGGTCCTTCGCCGGCTTGGCCTGGGCGGCGCTGCCCGTGCGGTCGAAGAGGAGGGGTTCCTTCGTGACGGAGCCCGCGTCGGGCATGGCGAGCCCGGCGGCGTTCGCGGGCTTCTCGGCGTACGGGAAGGCCGTGCCGTCGTGGATCGTGGCGACGGTCTCGGGGTCGTCGCGCTGGCGGAAGGACTCCCAGACCCGGGTGCCCTTCTCGACGCCGTACTTCTGCTGCGCCGAGAGCAGCGAGAGCGCTTGGTCGACCTCGCCGCCGCCGCCGTTGCCGAAGAGCCCGCCGACGACGGAGGCGAGCGCGATCATGTCCGTGACCTTGAAGGGCTCGATGTCACCGGCGTTGGTGATCGGGTCGATCTTGCCCGTGAGGTCGTACTCGCCGGGGAAGTAGCGGCCCTTCTTCGCCTTCTCGCGGTAGGCGTTGAGGCCGTCGATGTACGCCTGCGCGTCGTTCATGGCCTGCTCGCCGCGCGCCCCGTTGTGGCCGCGGATGTAGTCGACCTGCTTCTGGAGGTCGTCCTCCGTGTACGGGGCCTGCGGCCAGAACTCCTGCTCCAGGCCCTGGTTGGCGAGCGCGCCGCCCGCGAAGGAGGTCAGCTCGCCGCGGCCGATGTGCCGGAAGAGGTCGATGAGCCACAGGCGGTCCTGGCCGGCCGCGTACCCGGCGCCGAACTCGGTGCCGTAGCGCGTCGTGCCCTTGATGTGCGGGATGCCGTACTTCTTGTCGCGCGTGATCGTGACGTCGTCGCGCGGCGAGGTCACGGACTCGGTGTCCGCCTTGCTCACCCCGAAGGAGGCGTCGTCGAAGAAATTTCCGAGCTGTGCGTCGGTGAGCGAGGGGTACCCGGACGACAGGGAGTCATAGGTGGCGAGCTGATCCTCGGCGTGCTTCGGCTGGGTGCCGAAGACCTTGTGGGCGAGGATCTCGGCGAGTGTCGCGTTGCCATTGGTTCCCGGCGGCAGGATGTCCGCGCACTGCTGGTCGCAGTAGTCGTCCGGGTCACCGGCGGCGACGGCGGTCCCGGCCGCGAGCGGACTCAACAGGCCCGCGGTGAGCGCGAACACGGCGGCGGCGACGAAGGTGGTGGTTCTTCGCGTGGTACGGGTGACGCGGGACGAGACGGTGGTACGGGTGTGGTGCGCTGGGCCACGGCCGGCAAGGCGGCCGTGGTGGGGGGTGCGGCTCCGCATCCTGGCTCCAATCGCCCCCGCTGAGGGGGAGGTTCCCGACAAGGGTGAGCGGGAGGTTACCGCCGGTACGCCCAGCGTGGGCATGGGTCGGTGGACCTGTTCGCAGGATCGTCGCAAAGCCGCCGCTTCTTCGAGGGAGCCGATCGAGGGGCTGCCTCGTCCGAACGACAGCACCCCGAGAGCGGTGCCGGTACGGATGACGGAGGTGCAAGGCTGATGGCCGGATTCCGGAGTCTCGCGAGACAGGCCCGCGACCCGCGGGCGGATTTGGCACTGCGGCGCTGGAGTCTGCGCAAGTGCCTGGAGATCTTCGCCCCTTACGGGCACCGGGCGACGTGGGACCACCTGTGCGCGCGCTGGGGCTTCGGCCCCGAGGACCGCGCCCCCGACCCCGCGCGGCTGCGGGGCGCGGTGGACGAGCTGGAGCGGGCGCGCGAGGTGTGGCTCGCGTACGAACGGGCCTTCGCGGTCAGGCGGCGGGCCGAGAAGCGGGCGGGGCTGCGCCGCCCGGGCGCGGTGGACGACTGGCACCGGCGCACGTGGGGCGGTTTCGGCATCGCGTGGTGCGCGGACCCCGGCACGCACCCGGACGCGCCGCTGCCCGAGGTGCTCGGGCGGCTCATCGCGGCCCTGGAGCGGGAACCGGGCGAGCGGTGCCCGGTGTGCGGAAGCGACGCGCTGCGCTGGCGCGAGGACGTGGCACCGCTCTGCACGGGCTGCGGCATCACGGTCCCGCTCCCGGCGCTGAGCGCGGCGGCGGTACGGCGGGCGCGCGGGGAGGGGCGGGCGCTGGTGGGGGTGTGAGGCGGGGCCGCGTACGGCCGGCGGGGTGGGGCGTACGCGACCGGTGGGTGCGAGGTACGGCTACAGGAACACGCAGAACGGGTGGCCGACCGGGTCGATGAGCACGCGTACGTCGTCCTGCGGCTGGTACGCGGCGAGGCGGGCGCCGCAGGAGAGCGCGTGCGCCTCGGCGGCGGCGAGGTCGTCGACCTGGAAGTCGAGGTGCGTCTGCATCTGCTGGGCGCCGGGCTCGGCGGGCCACACGGGCGGGGTGTACGAGGGCTCGGCCTGGAAGGAGATCCCCGTACCGCCGCCGTCCGGCACGAGCTTCGCCCAGCCCTCCTCCTGCTGCGTCAACGGCCAGCCCAGCAGGCGCTGGTAGAACCCGGCGAGCGCCAGCGGGTCCGGCGCGTCGAGCACGACACCGCTGAGGAACAGCGGGGGCCGGCCGGGACGGGCGGGCGGGATGCCGGAGGTCATGGGGGACTCCTGTGCGAGAGGGCCGGGTGAGGCGGGCCGGGCGGGGCGCGTCCACTCTGCCCCCGCCGTCCCGCCTCCGCCAGACCCCACGCCGCGGCCCGGCCGCGCCGGGGCGGGTCAGGCGCGGTCGTGGAGGGTGATCCGGTAGCCGTCGGGGTCGGCGAAGGCGAAGGTGCGGCCGAAGGGGCCGTCGACCGGCGGGGAGACGATGGTGTGACCGTCGGCGGCGAGGGCGTCGTGGATGTCCTGGACGCCGGTGGCGTGGAGCCAGATCGCGGTGCCGACGCCGGGCTCGGGAACGGAGGCGAGATCGGTGCCGGGGACGAGGTCGCGGAGCGCGAACGCGATCGGCTTCGTGTCGAAGACGACGGCGTGCGGGGGCCCGGATTGTGCGCGGACGAGGCCGAGGTACTGCTCGTAGAACGCCTGCGAGGCGTCGAGGTCGCGTACCTGGAGCGAGATGAAGTCGGGGCCGGTGGCGGGCATGGCGGTACTCCTCCGTGTCGTGTCAGATGCCTGACACGACTCACCGTATGTCAGACTTCTGACATGAGTCAAAAGGGTGCCGGGATCGACCTGGACAAGTCACTGGGCTACCTGCTGAAGGAGGCGTCGAGCGCGCTGCGCACGGCCATGGAGGCGGTGCTCCGGCCGCTCGGGATGACCGTGACGCACTACTCGTGCCTCGAACTGCTCGCGCAGCGGCCGGGGTTGTCGAACTCCGAGCTGGCGCGCGGCGCGTTCGTGACGCGGCAGTCGATGAACGTGCTGCTCCAGAACCTGGAGCGGGAGGGCTACGTGAGCAGGCCCGCGCGGGCGCCGCACGGGAAGGCCATTCCCGCGACGCTCACGCCCCGCGGGCGGCAGAGCCTGGAGAAGGCGACCGCGGCGGTGCGTTCCGTCGAGCTCCGCATGCTCTCCGGCATGACGGAGGCCGAGCAGTCGGACGCGTTCCGGGCCCTGCGGAGCATGGTGCGTTCCCTGGGCGCGGCGGACGAGGGCGCGTGACCCGTGTCCGCCCGCGTTACCGCTTCTCCCGCCGCGCCTGGAGCAGCTGGGAGCCCGTGATGCGCTCGCCGTAGACGTCGTCCGGGTTGGAGAGGACGCAGGTCTCCAGGGACAGGCAGCCGCACCCGATGCAGCCGCTCAGGTGGTCGCGCAGGAGCTGGAGGCGGCGGATGCGGTCGTCCAGTTCGGTGCGCCAGCGCTCCGAGAGGCGGGCCCAGTCCTCCTCGGTCGGGGTGCGCTCCTCGGGCAGGCCGGCGAGCGCTTCGCGGATCGTGGCGAGCGGGATGCCGACGCGCTGCGCGGCGCGGACGAAGGCGACCCTGCGGAGGGTGTCGCGCGCGTAGCGGCGCTGGTTGCCGGAGGTGCGGCGGCTCGCGATGAGGCCCTTGGCCTCGTAGAAGTGGAGCGCGGAGACGGCCGCCCCGCTGCGCGCGGAGAGCTGTCCGACGGTGAGTTCCTGCACGGTTTCCGGGATCTGCGGCACCCGGCCCAGCGTACGGGAGGGCTTGCGCCCGCCGCCGTCGACAGCGGAGCCCGGACGCCCTGGGCGGCAGCGCCCGCCGCCGTTGACAGCGGAGCCCGGACCCATGATGCTGAGCAAGCGCTTAGACATACTCGCGGAAGGTGGCAGTCATGGCGGAGCCGAGGGTTTTCTCCTCGCCGGAGGAGCTGAAGGGCGCGGTCGGGGACCGGCTCGGGTACACCGACTGGATCGAGATCGACCAGCGGCGCATCGACCTGTTCGCCGAGGCGACCGGCGACCACCAGTGGATTCACGTGGACCCGGAGCGCGCGGCGAAGGAGTCCCCCTTCGGCACGACGATCGCGCACGGCTACCTCACGCTCTCGCTGCTCCCGCTCTTCGCGCCCCAGCTCATGGGCCTCGCGGGCGTCAAGATGGGCGTGAACTACGGCACCAACAAGGTCCGTTTCCCCGCCCCCGTCCCGGTCGGCTCGCGCGTGCGGGCGACGGGCACGGTGACGGACGTGAGCGAGGTGACGGGCGGCGTGCAGGTCACGGTCGCCTTCACCGTGGAGCGCGAGGGCGGCGAGAAGCCGGTGTGCGTCGCGGAGTCGGTGAGCCGCTTCTACCTCTGAGCCCCGGCTCTCAGCTCTCGGCACTTCCCGTCGGCGCCGCCCCCACCATCCGCAGCACGAGGTCCCCGTACAGGTCCCCGATCTGCTCCGGGGTGCGGCGCCCGGCCGCGTTGAACCAGCGGGCGACGTCGATGCACAGCGAGAGCACGGCGAGCGTGGTGCCGGGCACGTCCGGCACGTCGAAGGCGCCCGAGCGCACGCCGTCCTCGATGACGCCCCGGACGACCGCCTCGGTGCGGCGGCGCAGGGCGACGATCTCGGTGCGGTGCCCGGGGTCGAGCGCGTCGAGTTCGTACTGCACGATGCGGGCCGTCGTGTGGTGCGCCGCGTGCCAGCGGACGAAGGCGCGGACGGACTCGGCGAGGCGCCGCACCGCGCCGCCCGGGCTCTCGGCCGCCTCGCTGAGGACGGCGAGGGACTTGTCGTGCCCCACCCGGCTGATGCGGTGGAGCAGTTCCTCCTTGGTGCGGTAGTGGATGTAGAGCGCGGCGGGGCTCATGCCCGCGCGCCCGGCGATGTCGCGCGTCGTGGTGGCGTGGAAGCCCCGCTCGGCGAACGCCTCCACGGCGGCGACGAGCAGGCGCCGTGCCGCGTCGGGCGTCACGTCGGCCCAGGGCGCGTCCTCCACCTCGTAGGCGTCCTCCGCCTCATGGGCGTTTTCCGCCGCGTCGACGGGGGTCTCCCCGGCCGACAGTCCGTCCCCGGGACGCCGCGCCGCGCTCATCGCCCACCTCTTCCCGTACGGAACCGCTTCACGGAGACACACCCTAACCCCAAAACTGAGCGGGCGCTTAGTGAGTGGTCCGACGGTGGGGTACTCAGGTGAAGGGGTCGTTCGCCGCGAGGAGCTTGTCGACACGTGCCTGGTCGACGCGGTTGATGAGCCGGTCCGCCTCCTGCCGGTCGCGGATGACCTTGGCGAGGGTGAAGGCGGAGGTGACGAGGAAGAGGACGGCGACGGCGAGGAAACCCCGCACCCACGCGTCCGCTTCGAGCCGGAGGATACCGAGCGCCGTGGCGAGCAGCGCGACGGCGAAGGAGGCGATGGCCTGGCCGAAATAGGCCCCGGTGGGCCCGGCCTTGGCGGGTGTGTCGGTCATGGCACGAGCGTGCCGCGCGGAGCCCGGAAGGACATCCGCACGGCTACTCAGCCGGGGGTGAGCACGACGTCACCGCCGGGCGCCCCGGCCCTCAGAAGGCGGAGACCCCCGTCAGCTCCCGTCCGATGAGGAGCTTCTGGATCTGGCTCGTGCCCTCGTAGAGGGTCATGACGCGGGCGTCGCGCAGGAGCTTGCCCACCGGGTACTCGTCGATGTAGCCGTATCCGCCGTGCACTTGGAGCGCGTTGTTCGCGGCGCGCACCGCGGCCTCGGAGGCGAAGAGCTTGGCGCGCGACGCGGCGCCGGTGAAGGGCTCGCCCCGGTCGATGAGATCGGCGACGCGCCAGGTCAGCAGGCGGGCCGCGTCGACGTCGAGGGCGATGTCGGCGAGGAGTTCCTGCACGAGCTGGTGGCCCGCGATGGGCTTGCCGAACTGCTCGCGCTCCTTGGCGTAGCCGAGCGCGGCGTCCAGCGCGGCCTGCGCGATGCCGACACAGCCCGCGGCGACCGACATGCGGCCCTTGGCGAGCGCGGACATCGCGACCGAGAAGCCCTTGCCCTCCGGGCCGAGCAGCGCAGAGCCGGGCACGCGCACCCCGTCGAGGGTGAGTTCGGCGGTCGCCTGGCCGCGCAGGCCGAGCTTTCCGTGCAGGGTGCGGCGCTCGAATCCGGGGGTGTCGGTGGGGACGAGGAAGGCGGAGACGCCCTTGTGCCCGGGCGCGTCGCCCGAGCGGGCGAAGACGAGGGCGAGGTCGGCCCACGTGCCGTTGGTGATGAACATCTTGCCGCCGGTGAGCAGCCAGTCGTCCCCGTCGCGCACGGCGCGCGTGGTGAGCGCGCCCGCGTCGGAGCCGGTGCCCGGCTCGGTGAGCGCGAAGCAGCCCACGGACCGGCCGGACGTCAGCCCCGGGAGCCAGCGCCGCTTCTGCGCCTCGTCGCCCCACGCGGCGAGCGTCTTCGCGACGAGCCCGAGCGAGACGGAGACGATGCCGCGCACCGAGGAGTCGGCACGGCCCAGTTCCTCCGTCACGAGGCAGTACGTGAAGTGGTCGCCGCCGCTGCCCCCGTACTCCTCGTCGATCGTCAGGCCCAGGAAGCCGACCTCGCCGAGCTTCGCGACGATGCCGCGGTCGACGCTCTCGGCGCGGTCCCACTCGCGCACGTACGGGACCACCTCGCGCGCCACGAAGTCCCGCGCCAGGCCGCGGGCCGCCTCCTGTTCCTCGCTCAGCCGCAGGTCCACGCCGTGCCTCCACCGTTCCACGAGACTTTAATTAGCACCGCTAGTTTTAGCGTCCGGCCCTACTATGTGCCGCATGGCCCGACCGCGCAAGCCCCTCCTGAGTACGGGGCGCATCGTCGAAGCCGCTCGCGCGCTCGTCGACGCGGAGGGGCTCGCGGCGCTGTCCACGCGCAGGCTCGCGGCGGAACTCGGGGTGAGCGGGCCCTCCCTCTACAACCACTTCGGCACGAAGGACGAACTGCTCGACGCCGTCGCCGACTCGGTGAGCGCCCAGGTCGACCTGTCGATGTTCGAGGACGGCCGTCCCTGGCGCGCCGCGCTCGACGACTGGGCCCGCTCCTACCGCGCCGCGCTCGCCCGCCACCCGCACCTCGCCCCCGTCCTCGCGCGCGGCCCCGGGCGCCGCCCGGCGGCCCTGCGGCTCGCGGACGCGGTCTTCGGCGCGCTCACGGAGGCGGGCTGGCCGCCCGCGCAGGCGACGTCGATCGGCGCGGTGCTGCGCTGGTACGTGGTGGGCTCGGCCCTCGGCTCCTTCGCCGGCGGCTTCGTCCCCGACGAGAACACCTACGACCCGGCCGACTACCCCCACCTCGGCCAGGCCCACCTCCTCGCCGAACGCGGCGGCACGGTGGACGAACGCGCCTTCGCGACGGGCCTGCGCGCGCTGCTCGACGGCTTCGAGCGGCAGTACGGGGAACTGGGGGCGGGGGCCGGGGAACCGGGGAGCGGGTGAGGCACGGGGCCCGGCCCCGGCGCCCCGCCCGGCACGTGCGCCCCGTCTTCCGCGTGTGCTCCCGTTCCCCGGCGCTCACGCCCGCCAGACTTCCCCGCATGACCGCACCCCGGCCCGCCCCCGTCCCGCCGCCCCGCCGCCTCCGCTTCGACGGCTGGATCGCCGGGCTCGGCACCGCCTCGGGGACCCGGCTCGTGCTCGGGCACTGGCCGCGCTCCCCGTTCGGGGCGTTCAGCGACGTGATGGTGGCGGGCCCGGACGGACGGCGGGTGCTGCTCGCGCCGCGCGCGGACGTCGCGGAGTTCGTCGCGGCCACGTACCGCTTCGAGGAGGTGGGCGTCGTACCGGTCGAGGTCGTACGGGACGGCTCGGCGTGGAGCGTGACGGCGGGTCCGCTGCGGCTGCGGCTGCGCGCCGGGCGCCGCACCCCGCTCGGCGCGCTGCTGCGCCG